>JADJWV010000001.1:300000-489534 GCA_016716185.1 Saprospiraceae bacterium
GAATACGAATTCAACGGCCTTCATGCACCCAAAATGGATCGAAATGGATCATGCCATTTTAAAAAATGATTACGGCATCATGCACAGTGTCCTCATCGTTGAAAAAGGAAAATTGGTCTTTGAAAAATATTACAATGGATGGAAGCAGGATTCCCTGCATCAACTGCAATCTGCAACCAAAAGTGTGGTTGCAACCTTACTGGGATGCGGGATCCAAAACGGTTTTGTAAACAGTATCGATGATCCGATTTTCAGTTATTACGACATTGCTTCTTTCGAGGACAGCCTAAAAAATGCCATTACCATAAAAGATCTGCTCACCCAACGACATGGATTGACGTGGAGTGAAGGCGACTGGAATGATCCTGCAAACAGTTGGAGAAAAATTATTTCTAACCCCGGTAACTGGTATGAAAAAATTCTGCAAGGCGAAATGGATACCTTGCCGGGCCGTGTTTTTAATTACAGCAATGCGGCTCCTTTACTCGTAACGGGCATCATCCAAATGGCCAGCAACATGCACATTGATAGTTTTGCGAAAAAATTTCTCTTTGAACCGTTGGATATACAAAACTATTGGTTTTGGCCGGGCAACGGCGGGCCCGCAAACAACGGCATGGCTTTGATTTCTCTGACCCCGAGAGATATGGCCAAGATCGGACAACTCTATTTACAAACGGGCCGATGGAACGGGGTGCAAATAATGCCAAATGACTTTGTAAAACAAGCCGTTCATCCGCATGTGAAAAATGTAGGAGCCAACGGTTTTTACAAATCCTACGATTACGGCTATTTTTGGTGGAGTCATCCCGTAATGAGGACTGATGAACATAACACCACACAAAAAATATTTCTCGCCCGCGGCGCCGGCGGACAAAACATTATCGTTTGGCCGGAACGCGATATGGTTGTAGTGATCACTGCATGGAACTTGCAGCAAAGCAATTTATCGCAAACTTTATTTGATCATTACATTTCAAAAATGTGATCTGTAAAATTTAGAGCTGTTCATCAATATGACCTGATATAATCCAATCGCCTTTGATGACCCAGCTGATTCCGAATGCAGTCAGGGCCAGCCATTCACAGATCAAAGTCAGAGGAAAAGGAATTTCTACTTTAAAATATTTTTCGATGGCCCAGCCAAGAAGAATTGCCAGCATCGATGCAATAATTACATAACCGCTTCTTTTAAACCAGGGTTTTTGTCGCACACGCGCAGCAGAAATATTTCCGTGTTCATCCTTTTTATTAAAGGTGATTAAAGTAAACCAGGCAAAACAAGCAAACAATAAACTTGCACAAAGGAGATGTAATGAATATACTTCATTACCCAGACCTGCAAAACAGGCTTCGCGATCATCAGGAAGCTTCGTCGGAAAAAAGGCTACTCCAAAACAAAAGGCACTCGCAAGATTGGCCAAGATTTTGTCTTCCCCTTTAGGACCACAATAGGTGTACAACAAGATCGCAATGACGCACAGGATGCCCACAAAGACATTTTGCATTCCGGTGTGATAGTAGGCGCTGATGGAGTCCAGCCATTTTTTATCGGCACATAAAAATGCATTACCGACAATCAGGATCAATGGGAATAAAATGCCCAACACACCAATACTGCGTCTTACCCAAAGAAAATGGATCAGTTCGTAGGGGTCTGGGTTTACCTTGGATTTCATTGAATATTCGTTTTACTCATAAATATAGTGTTTATAAATTGTCGATGGTCGGAATAAATTCTGGTAATATAGGGCCAACAGCTTCTATAAATTCTTCAGCCATCAATTGCCATTTGTACGGAAACCTTGGCGGAACCCCTACGTCCTCTATATAACTTTGAAATTTGACGGCAGATTCTAAATAGACATCGGGACCGTAGTTCTGCAGAAATGAATTGATGTCTATATTTTCCTGATTGTACTCACGATATTTTGAAGATAATTCCAGGTGTTTTGAATTGGCCAATTGTAGTTTGGCGCAATCGATTTTATCGACCGCGGTTGCACATTGCTCCAGGATATTCTGTAATGTCAATATAGCCGGATGGTAATCGTTTATGAAATTCATTGATGTCTTTGATATTAACTCTGCCTTTTACGGCAAATACTACAAGAATGTATCATTGCGTAAAGGCATTGGCCATTTTTCTCCTCTGGTGTCGCTCCTACGGAGCTGGTATTTATTTTTTTGAATGCTGCTATTGACCTGACGCCCCGATGGGGCTGATCTCTCTTTAACTGATCTAATTTTTTCAGCTTCTTTTTAGTTGGTTATAATATACAAATTTAAACTTTTTTGTGGTTTAATTCGGCTACTGATCCAATTGTATGATTGGCTCTTTTGTTTACTTGACTCCCGATTTGCGTTGGTTTCGCTCCTACGGAGCAGGTATATATTTTTTTTGACTGCTTCTATTGACCTGACGCCCCGATGGGGCTGATCTCCCGGTCGATGTTAGGATTCTTTCCAATATCTTTTTGGTTGGTTATGCAATATAATCAGCAATCGTCATTCTGATTTTTGAGCTCCGTAGGAGCGATATGTCAATAGAATCCCCAATCATCCCTCTCCTCTTTGAGCTCCGTAGGAGCGACACTATATTCATCAACTATATATTCCGGCTTGAAATCAATGTGCTCTTTTTGAATGTTTTATTCTTATGATACTCTTTCTGATTCAAAATTTATTTTTAAATACTTGTTTTAAATACCTGAATTCTACTATAGTTATTCTCTTGAATTAATTTTGTACGAAAAAGAGATCCTCTGCCCATTTGTCCTGAAATGCTTTCACTCCTTAATGAACTTCTCAGACCAATGGCCTCCTTATGTCTTTGTTATCCGGATAAAATACCCGATCAAGATCATCCAGGTTTATCCGAATTTCATGTCCTCTATTGTATACAATGTGACTTCTTTTCAATTCATTATGAAATTTATCGACAAGCTTTCGTCAATTCTTAAGTATTCTTTCTTCTATTATTTGAATACCCCTTTCGTGAACTGTTAAATAATACATTCCAGCCTGCAAGCTTTTCATATTTATGGAATTGCTCCCAACAAACAAGGGCTGCGTTTCAATCATCAATTGGCCCTGCAAACTTGGCAAACGGATTTACACTTTGCCGGTCGTGCTATTCTTACTTCATTCAACAACTGCCATTTTATTTTCCGGTGCCAATTCAGGTTTTTCCTTTTTCTTACATGCATCGAAGATCATAAAATCATAACTCACACGCAGACCTAAAGATTGAATTTGATGATAGTGGTAGCCATGAATCCCATCTCCTTCAGTAGGTGTGCCTAGTCTTCCATGATATATGGCCTCAATCTCAACGTTCTTATACTTCATCCCAAACTTGAATACCCATCCTTTTTCAGAATAATTAAACCTTTGATTGCTCGTATAGTCACTTTCCTTGTCCTCATAATATAGGTTGGTTACTAAATTATAAGTCAATCCAGCACCTACCTTCCATATGGTTTTAAAGTAATATGTAGTTAGGAGCTGATTCTTTAAATAAGAATAATGAAACAATAAATCTTCAGTAAATCCCCCGTAAAAAAATCCACGTACGTGCTTATAGGTGTAATCACTTGAAAATTGTGCGTAAAACTGTTTATACAGTTTTTGTTTAAAATTTATACCTATCAGGGGGCTGTTGTATCCAAATCCCTTTTTTCTAAAATCTATACGATAAATATCAATTGGTGTAGTAATTACTTTTTGAAAATCATAACCTACTGTTGGGCCAATATAAGTTTGAGAAAAGAAAGAACTGGACCAAAAGAAGAGAGAAATAACTACCAAAATCAGATCTTTTAAGTTATTCATTACACTGAATTTAAAACTATTTTGAGTTATATTCATGAATCAACCACCTCTTTTGAACTTTTAGTATCTTGTCATCTTTAGATGAAAACCTGAAGATTGCAATTCCGGAATGTGGAATTTCCTGTTCCTGAATGGAACAATTGAGCGTAGTAATAATAAGACGACCATAAATATCATAAACTCGTAATAAAGCACAATCATCCTGCCTGTCCTTAAGCAATGTTGCTTGAATTCCTGACTCCGTTTTTTGGTCTTGGCCGGCCAATTCAGAGTAATAATCGCAATTCGGATCGTCATTATTGCAATCTTCCAGTTTGATAAGCTTGTACATTACACAAGGCCTTATACCTGCATCGCATAATGTCGGAGAATACATTGAAATTTTGATGTACTGTGGATAATAAGGATATTTCGGAATATCCGTTATGGTGAGACACTGGCCACCGGTTTGACTGTTCCCCTGCATACCTATTTGTGATGTATATTCTGTACTTTTAGGTCCAATAATCGTCCAATTAAATGTTGACCCGCTAGGAAATGCTCCACAAGCACAAAGTTGAAACGCATCCGTTTCTTCACATATTATTTGACTTCCTGTTAAACAGATATTAGCCGAACAATTGGGTATGTTGCCTCCATTTGCATATCCCGTATGTACACAAATTAGCTCCCAGGCCTGTGCAACTGCTCTGAACTCATCCGAACACCGACCATATTTTTTCAAAACAGAAGATAAGGTGGCTTCCATAAGATCTTTATAATCACTCAGGTCACCCAGATTTTTGAGTGAAGCCAAAACAATTTCAATGGCCTTGTCCAATCCCAGGGCGGGGATTTCAGGTGATGACTTCCCCTGACTGATCAAATAAAACCAACGCCCCAATGGCCTTCCTTTATCATGCGGTTTTGTTAAATTTTTCACTGACTTTTTGACATTTTGTTTTAAGGGGACTTCTATTTATTAAAAAAGTTCGTTTCATTTGTTCAAATGATATTCATTTAAACTTCAAAGGCTACAATGGAGCTTTTGCAAGCAAGGTTTTTCAACAATTTCGATCCGGTTTTCAACAATTTCGTGAATTTATTTGTGATTTTTCAGTTCCAGGCACACTATGCCCAGGCTACTTTTCTTTTTAGTTGGATAGTCCGGAATAAATTATATGTTATGTTTGTCAGTCCAATTTGAAAAGAAGATCTTACTTTACCTATGCATCGTAATTTCATTTTTCCAAACATCGTGGTGATACAACCAAATACATGTTCAACTCGTGCACGTGTTCTTGATAAGTTCGTATTTCTGTCTTGCTCCCTGTCGTTTAATGGACGGTTTCTTCTTCCTTTCTGATTTATACAAGGTATCATCCCTTTCTTCCGGATTCGTTCTCGGAAATCCCAGCTTGCCGAATCTCCATATAAGCGTTTTCCTTTATCCCGTTTTTCTATCAATACATCCGTCATTTCACCATCATAAACATTCGCAGGGGTTATTTCATAGTTGGTAATCAGTTTGGTGTTTTTATCGATCTTCACATGATCTTTATAGCCGTAGGCTTTGCGATTATGGTGCTTTACCCAGCGGGCATCGGAATCTTTTTGTCTTCCAATATTTGGGTTGTCCTCCCATTCTTGTGGTATTTGCCCATTCTTTATTAAGTCATTATCCTCTTTACTATTGCGGTTAATTTCGCTTTCTACAATATGAGCATCTACAATACTACCCTTATTTATTATTACCCTATTCTGGTGTAATAGTTGATCCAGTTTTTTGAATAACCTTTTATCCGCCTTCTTTAAACTCAATTCATTCTTGAACGACCAGATTGTTCTTGCGTCAGGAATCTGATCCGTTCCTCGTATTCCTAAAAATAATTTAAAACTTGTCCGGTCTGCTATTTGGAATTCCATTGATTCATCACTTAAATCATATATTCTTTGAACAATTAATAACTTGAACATCATCACTACATCATAAGATGGCCTGCCGGGACCTTCTCCCGTTCTTTTAACAATTTTTTCCAGCTCCTTTCGAAAATATTCAAATCTGATGTAATCGTTAAGCTTAGCTAATGGATCTTTATCAAAAGAACGAAGTTTTTCAACAAGCGCATCCCACTCAAATAGCTCAAGTTGTTGCTTTGGTGTAATGATTTTGGCCATATAGAATTTTTCCCAAAAGATAGGTATTTTTATGAATATTTAGAAGTCCCCTTAATTTATATGTTAATACTAATATATAATTCTATATAATTCGGTAGTAGATTATTAAAAATGGGACCCGACATTCGATCATTTCATTTTGTTAGTCGCCCAATTTGAGCCTATACATTTTTGAAAGAACTAACAGTTGTAAGTATGTTTTTTATTTTAAATATAATTTCAGCACGGGCATGAATCATCATCGAAAATCAGTTCGTTTAAAACTACTTCTGTTTGACATGGCAGGATGTTTGAAAATGTTGTTGGTCCTGGAATATCAATCAATAAATTTTAAGATACTTATACTGCTTTTTCCATATATGTAATCGACTCAGACAATTGCACCATAATTATTTTCCCGGTATACATCTTGACAAGGACAATATATTGTATTAAATTTGTTAAGTGATAGTTGGAAAGATTCGGCTTTTTTGCATATACCTGATCATGCAGCTTGGCATATTACACGCACAGCGCCATGCTCCCTGTGGTGGAAATCCGGTACCCCTTTCGAATACTTGCGCAGATGCCTGTCTCGTCTGCGATTTAAACGGCGTTTCTGCAAGAACGACCAATACCATACAAGGCCAATCTCCACCGGGTTATTGTACCATGGTCGTGCACAGCATGCAATGGCTGGCCTTTGTCGCAGGATCTACCAGCCTTACCATCAACGTCAGGGTCTCCGCCTGCAACCAAAACAATGGTGTCGAGATGGGCATATATGCATCCGATGATTGTCAAACGTTTCGTCTGGTCAGCAATTGCAACACCAATATGTACAACAATCAGACCTGGGCATTTACTACAACGGAACCCCTAAAACCAGGTTGTATTTATTATCTCGTATTTGATGGCAACGGGCCCAACTCCTGTCAGGTTGATTTTACCGTCGTGAGTGGAAGCACTACGGCGCCTACCCCGACCACCAGCAATAAGATAACAGGTAAGACCCTGGTTTGTGTCGGAGAATCAGCAGATTATTTTATTGCTCCGATATTCGGAGCCTGCGAATACGAATGGCGGGTAGAAAATGGCAGTTTAATGTCAAGCCTTGACAACAGGGCCACGGTACTTTGGGATCAACCCGGAAAGGGTAAAATATGCGTCAAAGGAACTAACGCTTGTAAGGATGGCAATGAAGTTTGTCTGGACGTGGAAATCGGAGAAGAATCGCCTCCCACAGAACTGGGGCCATTTTACGTTTGCTTTGGTGAATCGTACCGATACAAAAATACCTTATTCACTGCCGGTACCTGGCAATTTAATCATAAAAACCGCTTCGGCTGCGACAGCAATACGGTAATCATTGTCGAAAATCTGGATTTGCTTCAAACAGAACTCGATACTTTTTTATGTGATCCCGACTCGCTTTTGTTCGGCAACAAACGCATAGACACCAGCGGCAGATTCAAGGCCACCTTGAAATCAAAAGTGTCGCCATTTTGCGACTCGACAGTTTTTCTAAACGTGACTTATTCCAAAGTTCGTCCCGCGATTCACAAAAGCGGAGACCTGAGTTGTCTGGATACTTTGGTTACGCTCTATTCAGATTCAAGTGTTCTTGGCAATAAATCCTCCACACAATATTATTGGAGAGACAGTCTGGGAAATTTACTTTCCACTGCAGATAGTTGTATTGTCAAAAAAGCAGGAAGATATGTTCTTGAATTAATCTATACTGCAGACAGCATTCATCGTTGTTCCAAGTCCACCAGTATCGTTGTTTTCGGATCTGTGAATCCTCCGGACCTCTATCTGACTGATACTTTGAAATTTTGTTCGGGTTCGGACATTGGGCTTTACTCCCTGCCGGTTGCGGATCTGAACAATACCCTGGCCTTATGGAGTTTTCATTCGGCATTGCCCTGCGACAGCTCCAACCGTATTCCTGACAGCACGATTCTGTTGCTTCGCGACACGGTGATTTACCTCAAAGCAAAAATAGCGCATTGCGAAGATGTTATTCCGATTCCCATCAGCATTCATCAGCTGGAACATATTTTCATTGACGACCAAGAATTTTGCTCAGGTACTGATATTGATTTAAGTAAACTTCGCTTTGTAAAGGATGGAAATTTTGGAGGTGCCCCTGTTTTTTACAATTGTCCTTTGGAAGACAGTTCTTGTTTGATCAATGTCCGTTTTAATCTTTTAAATGACTCCCTTATTTATGTGATTTCAGATTCTTCAGTTTGTCCTGAATTCACGAGTTTCCATGTAAAAGCACTCCGAATACCGGATGCCGGTTTTACTCTAAATGCATTTGATCTATGTCTTCATGACAGTCTGCAAATCATGTTGTCCAATCGACAAGCTGGCGAACATATATTTTTAAACTTCAATCAAAGTGAAAGCGAGTGGTTGGATTCGAATTCTATTCTGCTTATCCCTCAAACAGACACAGGACGTTTTAATATTTGCATTCGAAAAACAGAGAAACAATGTGCAGATACGAGCTGCCAGAGTTTCAATGTACATCCTTTACCTCAGCTACCCAATCCGCAATGTTTGTCAACCGACAGCACTGTGTTATTTAGCTGGAATCAAAATGGGAAAGAAATTTATACTGTTGATACCTTGCTCGGTGGTCCATTCCTGAAACTATCGGATACCAGCATTTTATTTTATAATTTGTCCCGAGGACAAAGCATTCGCATCCGGGTGACTGCCGGCTCCCCTTATTGCGGCTCCGTCTCGGCAGATCTTTCCTGTGAATCTAAAACATGTCCGCCCATCTCTGTCGGGATCAATCCGGTAGATACCATTTGTGTCAACGAGGGTATGCCTTATATCAAACTAACAGCTGTTAGTGATTCTGTGGTTTCAAATGGATTGTGGATCTGGCGGGGACCAGGCATCGTCGACAGTCTGCAGGGTCTGTTTGATCCTCAATTGGCCGGAGCTGGAAATCACAGGATTTTTGTCATGCTGGAAAACCTGGGCTGCAGGTATTTCAGCTCCACGACACTGGTACTGCGTTACAGGCCCATCTCCAATTTCATAATGGACAGTATCATTTGCCAGGATTCGGCTTTATTGATCCGGTTTAACGGAAAGTTAGCCGACTCGGCCATTTTTGACTGGAAGCTTGACGGGGCAACTTTTCAGTTTTTAAACGGACAAAAAGAGCTGAAGGCCCGTTGGAAAACACCCGGCAAAAAATCAATTTTGCTTGCCCTCAATCATTTTAAATGCTTTGATTCGTCCTTTAAGTCTGTCGAAGTACTGGAGCCGTTGCCACTTCCTGAAATCGAATGCGAGACTACAGATTCGATCATTCGATTCCGTTGGAAAAAGATGAAAAGGGTAAAAGCTTATAAAATTCAACATATTTTCGGGAATGCCGGTACCCGTTTAAACGATACGACTTATGTAATTGTCAAAAGAAATTTTGGCGACAGTGCAGCCATCCAATTGATACTCGAGGATGAAGGCCCGTGTTCAGAAGTGAAAAGTGCGGTGATCTCCTGCAAATCTCCCGATTGCCCACCGAGAAATATTTTATCAGATACCATCTTGCAGCAATGCGATAAATTACCATTTAATTTTTCATTAAAAGCTTTGATCCGGGATCCACTTCCTTTATACTCCTGGTCCGGCGCTGCTATTCATTCTGACTCTGTTGAAGTCGATAAACTCGGTCCGGGCACTTACCTTTATTTGTTTGAAGGAGAGCAGTTCGGCTGCAGATACAAAGACTCCTTTACATTGCAAATTCATCCGCATCCCGGGTTTGGTTTTTTCAACATCGATCCGATTCCATGCGATCCGCTGAAACCATTTGGTAGCGTTTCCCTAACAGGTGTTCGTTCGAAAGCACCTCCGGTCCTTTTCAGCACCAACGGGGGAGCTTATCAATCAGATTCCACATTTTCCAATTTACCGGAAGGATCGTATACCGTTTCTTTGAAAGACGCAAACGGATGCACAACTGACAGTTCGTTTTATCTGGACGCTCCTGAAATTCCAATAATTGATGTTGGGCCGGATCATTTGGTACTCAAAGGCGAAATTGTACAGTTGAATGCTCTGATTACAGGAACGTATTCCTCCATTTACTGGAGCAGTCCGGTAGATCTCTCCTGCCAGGCTTGCGAAGATCCCTGGTTGCAGCCTAAGCAAGCGATGCGTTTGTTTTGTACAATAATCAATGAAGATGGATGCATAGCCACCGATTCACTCGAAATACGGATCTTTGAAAACAAGGTTTTTGCACCCAATGTTTTTTCTCCAAATGGCGATCAGATCAATGACTTTTTTACGCTCTTCGGAAATCTCAGCGAGATCAAACTCCTTGAAATTTATGACCGCTGGGGTAACCGCGTTTTCGTCAAAGAACATTTCGCAGGCAATAGACCAGATTTGGGTTGGAATGGAAGTTTTAAAAATGAAAAAGTATTGCCTGGAGTTTATATTTATCGGGCCATAGTGGGTTTTGAGAAAGGGGATGATAGGCTTCTTCATGGGGATTTGACGGTTGTTCGGTAGCGAAATTACCATCTACTTTAAACTACGAACGTTTGTTAGTTAGGCCTGGTGGCTTGGAGGCCTGGAGGCCTGGAGGCTTGGAGTCCCGATAAAATATAGAGAATCATTTCTTTACTAAAATATTATTCAATTTTATCGGGATTTAGACTTTTAGGCTTTTAGGCTTTTAGGCTTTTAGGCTTTTAGGCTTTTAGGAAATTAGGAAATTAGGAAATTAGGAAATTAGGCTTTTAGGAAATTAGGAAATTAATGATAATTATGGGGACTTCTAAATATTCATAAAAATACCTATCTTTTGGGAAAAATTCTATATGGCCAAAATCATTACACCAAAGCAACAACTTGAGCTATTTGAGTGGGATGCGCTTGTTGAAAAACTTCGTTCTTTTGATAAAGATCCATTAGCTAAGCTTAACGATTACATCAGATTTGAATATTTTCGAAAGGAGCTGGAAAAAATTGTTAAAAGAACGGGAGAAGGTCCCGGCAGGCCATCTTATGATGTAGTGATGATGTTCAAGTTATTAATTGTTCAAAGAATATATGATTTAAGTGATGAATCAATGGAATTCCAAATAGCAGACCGGACAAGTTTTAAATTATTTTTAGGAATACGAGGAACGGATCAGATTCCTGACGCAAGAACAATCTGGTCGTTCAAGAATGAATTGAGTTTAAAGAAGGCGGATAAAAGGTTATTCAAAAAACTGGATCAACTATTACACCAGAATAGGGTAATAATAAATAAGGGTAGTATTGTAGATGCTCATATTGTAGAAAGCGAAATTAACCGCAATAGTAAAGAGGATAATGACTTAATAAAGAATGGGCAAATACCACAAGAATGGGAGGACAACCCAAATATTGGAAGACAAAAAGATTCCGATGCCCGCTGGGTAAAGCACCATAATCGCAAAGCCTACGGCTATAAAGATCATGTGAAGATCGATAAAAACACCAAACTGATTACCAACTATGAAATAACCCCTGCGAATGTTTATGATGGTGAAATGACGGATGTATTGATAGAAAAACGGGATAAAGGAAAACGCTTATATGGAGATTCGGCAAGCTGGGATTTCCGAGAACGAATCCGGAAGAAAGGGATGATACCTTGTATAAATCAGAAAGGAAGAAGAAACCGTCCATTAAACGACAGGGAGCAAGACAGAAATACGAACTTATCAAGAACACGTGCACGAGTTGAACATGTATTTGGTTGTATCACCACGATGTTTGGAAAAATGAAATTACGATGCATAGGTAAAGTAAGATCTTCTTTTCAAATTGGACTGACAAACATAACATATAATTTATTCCGGATTATCCAACTAAAAAGAAAAGTAGCATGGGCATAGTGTGCCCGGAACTGAAAAATCACAAATAAATTCACGAAATTGTTGAAAACCGAATCGAAATTGTTGAAAAACCTTGCTTGCAAAAGCTCCATTGTAGCCTTTGAAGTTTAAATGAATATCATTTGAACAAATGAAACGAACTTTTTTAATAAATAGAAGTCCCCTTATTTTAAATGGTTTCTTGAATTGGTTTTTTTTATTTAAAACATTTTTTTTTCATATTATCATTGATATGAAGTTGGTGATGTCTAAGAAATAATTACTTCATTTAAATCTGCGCTATCTGCGAAATCCCCGCCTGAACGACAAGATTCATATCTTTTGAATTATTCATTTCAGTCGGGCAGGTGCGGGACTTTCATCTTGTATTTTTCACTACTTTATTGTAAATCCCAAATCCGGACCCATTTAATACTAAAAAGCACTGATAATCAGGCATTTTTAAACTTGAATTTTTTTCACGAATTATTGGAATTTCCTATCTTTGCGGATAAATTTATGAAAATGAAACACATATTAAGCATTTTATCTCTGTTTGCACTTATCCTGGTTTTACCATCTTGTAAAGAACAAAGTAAATCAGACGCTCCTGCGGAATCTACAGAAGCTCCTGCTGCTGCTCCAACTCCGGCGCCTGCCGCAGATCCGGCTATTACGGTTCCACCGCCTGCTCCTACAACACCTGAGCCGGCTCAGAATGCAAAAGGCGTATGGCATTATACCTGTCCGAAAGGTTGCGAAGGTGGTGCCGGAGCACAAGGCAATTGTGCAAAATGTGGTACAGCATTAGCGCATAATGCCGCATACCACCAGCAATAAGATTTAACAGGAATATATATATTCCTGCTTGTTAAACTTTTATGCCCACTGATTCTTTGATGAGTCCGTGGGTATTTTTTTTGATTAACTTTTATCTTGTTCTGATTTTTTTAATGAACCAAATTACCAGAAAATATGGCACGTGTAAGTACTTATTTGAATTTCCCCAGACATACCGAAGAAGCCTTTCAGTTTTACCAATCGATTTTTGGAGGAGAATTTGAAGGCGAAATTTCCCGATTCAGAGATCTGCCTCCTTCAGATGACATGCCACCAATCGAAGATGCTGACCTTGATCTGGTGATGCATATTTCTCTGCCAATTATCGGCGGACATCGCCTAATGGGAACGGATGCGCCTGAATCCATGGGGTTTAGATTGCGATTTGGCAATACCATGTACATCAATCTGGAACCGGATACACGCGAAGAAACCGAAAGATTATTTAATGCGCTCTCCGAAGATGGTATGGTTGAAATGGAATTGCAGGACATGTATTGGGGAGCTTATTACGGCAGCTGCACCGATAAATTCGGCGTTCAGTGGATGTTCAATTGCGAAGAAAAGGCCGGATAAAGAAATTGCCAATGGATTCCTTTGTAGAAGTTTCAATTCCGTTAACTTCTTATTCCTTTTTTGAAAATTGCCTTTCTACATTAACAGAAGCTCTTTGCGCTCTTTATGGTTAAACACGGGACATCATATTCTACTCAGCTCCCTATTATGAAAATGTACGTTCATTAACCGCAAAGGAGGATGAGAAGGCGCAATGCGCTAAGAATTTTCGATGTGCTTCTTATCTCTGTTTTGAAAATTACCTTTTCCTGTATATTGAACCTCTTTGCGCTCTTTGCGAAAAACTCAGCGCTCTCTGCGGTTAAACACGGGACATCATATTTTAGTCAGATCTCTTTATTGAAACCGCACACGTAGTTTCAATTTATCTTCTTGCAGATTATTTGACTTCAACGAATTGTGTGACCCATTATCCACTAATCGACAGATCAATATAAAATAATGATGATTTAATGAAATCAATGAATGACAATAAAAAAAATTACAAATCAAAATAAATCCAGGAATTGAAGCCCGGAAAGAACAAGAACAAAGCAGATTTCTTTTAAAAAAAATAACTCGAACATTATTTTAATTAAATTTGTAATCATGTTCCTGATACGATTTTTCATTATTTCAATCCTGGTCGGTTGTTTTTCAGACATGAATGCTCAATGCCCGTTGGATAGTTCAAAATTGGAATTGAAAGCTGAATATTTTGATAATCCAGCATTTGGAAATTTTCTTTCTCTTCGCAAAGACCGCCTGGGAAGAGATCTTTTGTTTACCACTACGAAAGATGCCGGATTAAAAATATTTCGCATCGAAAATGGAAATTTAAATTTACATAAACAGTTTGCACCTTCTGTTTTTGGTGGCGGAGATGTCATCAGTTTACAACAACAGGGTGAATATCTCTATCTTACACTGGGCGATATATGGAATACAAACGAGAATGTCGGCCTTGCGATTCTGGATGTAAGCGATGAATCCTCTATGGTGGTGACAGACACGATCAACTTCCCATCCATGGCCGGAGGGGCGGCAGATGTTTTTATTCAAAATGATACGGCTTATCTGGCCGCAATGCGAAACGGAATCGTTCTTTTGGATGTGCGCGATAAAAAGAATATTCAATTCATCAGCCAGTTGACTTTCGGCAATGATTTTCCGCATCGCGATTCGAGCAACAGCGATGCCTACAATGCCCGTGGGATCTGGGTAAAAGACAACTATGCATATGTGTGTTATGACCGGGGCGGACTCAGAGTCGTTGACCTTGCAGATCCGGTTCATCCGAAAGAAGTCGCAAAATATTGTTTTCAAAACTTAGTCAATTACGCTACTGCTTACAACCATATCTGGATCCACCAAAATCTGGCATTTGTGGCGATCGATTATTATGGAATGGAAATCCTTGACATCTCTGATCCGCTACACATCCGGCATAAGGCTCATTGGCATCCTCAGGATTGGGCTCCTGCGACCAATGATTTTCCAACATGGGCCGGTTCGAAAGGACATGCGAATGAGATTGCTTACGACGAACACTGTAATTCCGTTTTTCTTTCCGCAGGTAAAACCGATGTTGCCATCATTGATGTGAATGATAGCAACAATCCGGTCACCTGTGGATTGATCGGTAATGCTGCTGATACTTATGGAACCTGGGGTATTGATTATTTTAGTCGCCATGTTTATGCCAGTTATATCTGGTCTCCGTTTTTTCCACCTCATTCCAATTATACCGGGTTCAGAGCATTTGAAATTCCCGACTGTGTGACAACTACTGTAAAACCTTATGAAGACCATGATGCCCGTGTGGTATTCATTTACAGCAAAGAGAAGGGGACCATAAATTTTAAATTTCGCGATCCAACCCAGGCTCTTAAAATAAAAATATTCTCCCTGTCCGGATTAGAGTTATTTGCAGACGAATATTCGAACCTCAATGAGCTCCAGGTGAATGAAAAATTCCAGGCCGGATTTTATCTCATACAGATGCAATTTGAGAATAAGCCCGAAAAAAATTATAAATTCATATTGCCTGAATAATCCTAATTTTCCCACAGTAACAGTAAGATGCGAAAAGTTGAAGTTCAAATTGAAATAGCTTGCACTCCTGCAGAAGTCATTTCATGTTTTTTAGAACCTGAACATTTACAAAAATGGTGGGGAGTAGAGCGTACATTGATCGATAAAAAAATTGGTGGTATGTATCTGCTTGCCTGGCAGATCTCAGAAGCCGGAATCAAATACATTTCCAGTGGAATCATTGAATCCTTTGATCCCGGTTCAAAACTTGTTATTGGAAACTACGTGTACATGAATCCCGAAAAGAATTTTTTGGGTCCGATGACACTTTCTATAGAAGCTGAAATTGCAACAGTGGGATGTAAGCTGAAAGTTTGTCAGGATGGTTACGGAGAAGGAAGCGAATGGGATTGGTATTACGAGGCGGTATTGCATGCCTGGCCTGTTGTGATTCAAACGTTTAAAAATTATATCGAAAAAGATTTTACCAAATTGTAAAAGAACATGAATTTTCATCAAAATTTAAATTTGTGATTTACCAACAACTTGCACTGATCGCTTCCATATTGGGTGGTTTTGCATTTACATTCTTTGCCGCCGTCGTATTCCAACCCCGGCCACACAAAATTTACATGCCGGTTTTGCTGCTTTCCATTGCTTCCACCATTTGCATGTTTGTCTGTACATTGGGTTGGTCGTTCATCGCCATCAACGAGCACCGCGGAGCAGAAAATATTGGTGAGCTGCTCAAACATCATCACAAAACGCTTTCCATGTTATTCCTTTTGGGAATTGTTGCTTTGATCACCTGTATTGGTCTCAGTGGATGGCTGCATTCCAAAAAAGCAGGAATCGCTTCCGTATTTCTGGCTCTTGCCGGATTTATATATGTGGTTTATTTGATGTCGCATTTTATACATTAAACATTTAATACACTTTATGCTCAATTTTTAGTTATGCCAGATATTCTTCACGCCTTTTTTATTCAAGCCCCCATTGAAAAAGTATTTCAATCCGTGTCTGAACCTTCGGGCTTAGATCAATGGTGGACCCAGGCCTGCCATGGAAAAGCTGATCTTGATGAGGAGTTTGAATTTATCTTTTCGCCTGCATGCATTTGGAAAGGAAAGATCATTGAATATGATCCGCCTTACCGGATTGAATGGTTGATGACAGATGCACAGGAAGATTGGTTGAAAACACAGGTCGGCTTACAATTGAAATCTGCCAAAAACGGAACGGAAATAGAATTTGTGCACAGCCATTGGAAAGAAGCAAATAAACATTTCAGGATTTCTTCTTATTGTTGGGCTATATATCTGAGAGTTCTAAAGCTATATTTGGAAAAGGGGGTTGAGACGCCGTATGAAGAGAGGGATTTGGTGTGATCTAAGATAAATCAATCCTTATTTTATACCATTCACCGAGGGTACATTTTTCTTATACAATGTACAATATTTATTCTTAAAGACCTGCATGTAATCAGCCATAACAATATTTTTGAGTTCCAAATTACATGAATCGACTTCATTTGGGAAATCATTCATGACAAACACGTAATCAATAATTCTTTTTTGATTTGATCTATTTGTCTTCCAATGTTTACAACCTGAATCGCTGGCCTCATGACTTCCCAATGTTGTATTGGGAATTTGATTCTCATTCCACCTTAGGGGAAAGTAAGTAACCCCTAATTCATAGTTTTCGAGCAAAACAACGGGTTTATCAATTCCTAAATAATTTGAGAAATGGCCAACTAACCAATTATCTGAATAATTTAAAGGTAAAACAAGGCTATTTGGATCCACATGCTTTGCTGTTTCCTCACAGCTCAATGCAACCTCATTCAAATCTCGTATTACTCTAGTATAATAATTAATCATAATAAAATGGCAGGATGATATCACAAAAACCGAGAACCAAACCAACCATTTTTCATATACCTGTGTTGAGAGTGCTATGATAAGAAAAAGGAAAAATGCAAGCCCCAGCCTCATGCTAAAATAACCAGCATTTTGTGCATTATCTGGCAGAATAAAATACAGAATTAAAATAATAAAAGCTAAAATTATCCAAATATCATTTTTCGATAATACATTTCCAATTTTTCTAAAAATTGGTGTATTCTTTAAATTACTAACCAATGTTATTACTGAATTTACACGCTGGTACGCGAATATTACGATCAGAATACAAAAATGTAAAAGATTATAGTCGTATAAATTTCTTCTACTGCTGTATTGTATGCAATTAATGGTCTTAAATGCTTTATCCAATTGATTAATTCAGACTTATTCAAATATGAACTGGTTTGATCCGGGCTTACTGTAGAACCAATATAATATGCTAATAATATTAGTGGCAGAACCGATACTATAAAAATTTCGATTGACTTTTTAAAGGCCATTTTGAAATGACTTTTAAACAGCGAATTGTCTATTAAGATGTTTCTCAACAATTCAAATGAAATGTAAAGTCCGAAAATGAAGAGTAATAATGAAAATATGAAAACGTGCGAAAAAAAAGTTAGTGTAATCAGGCCAAAAAGTATAACCCGTTTTCTACTTGACAGGCCCTCTTCCCAATTAGAGAACCAAAACGAAAGTGAAAATAGCATCAACACGATAGCTATTGAAAAATTATAGAATCCCAGTATAAATAAAAATGAATAAGTGAATGGAAATATAATGTAACTGAATTCTACATTTTGTGGGCTTATTGTCCGTATTAGAGAACGAAATCCATAAGGCAATCCTATTAAATAAATAAATAGTAAAATCTTCTCCGCTAAAAATGCCGGTAAAAACATGTTAAAAAATGAGAGGATTAAATGCCCAATCCAATTTGGAACAAAAATTTCATTAAATTTATAAAATTCCAAAAAAATAGTGTTGTTGCTGAAAAGTAGTTCTGAAATTATAAAGGAATTATGCAGATGCGCAGGCCCATCAAGGGTCGGAAAGAATTTGCCCTGGATAACTGGTAACAAATTCAATAAAGTAAAGCATAGAAATAAATATTGTTCAAACTTTTTATTGGGAAGATTAAATTTCATAACGATTTTCTAATTGATTGGTTAAAGTCTATTCAGGTTATTGATTTAAATCCAAATTTAACCATTTTTAACTTATATTTAATTTTAATTCTCTAAAAGTTGATTTTCAAAAATAGATGGATGTCTTAGCTGTCATTCCAAATATAAATTACACAGGAATGGAATTTTATTTGACGCTTAACTCCCTATTCATTTTATCCACCAGTATTGGAATTTCAAATGCGAACCACAATAAAGGAATTAGCCAAATTAGACGACTAGAATATCGATCGAGAACAATACTCAAGTTTGCGCAAATAAACGCATTCGAAATTAAAAAAGATATAATAAATATGAAATAAAAAAGTAATCGTACGTCCGTATTACTACGTGTAACTCTCAGAATAAGACCAATGCCAGATATAATAATACAAAAGAATTGTAATAAATTAAGTACTGTAAAATCTTGCTTTTTTTGAACCTGATTGGCTGCCAAAAACTCCTTTAATTCAAAATTATAATATTTCTCAATTGCAATTAAAGGTGGTCTTATCATATGTTCGCTGTTTGGGGCATCACCACTTTCAAAATTAACCAATTGTTTTATTGTATGTACTACACATTTATATATAAATAATAGAAAATATTTTGGTGATGTTAATAAATCAATTATTATCGATAAGTTTTCATCTTTATGAGTATTCCAATCCCCATTGGCTGTAACTGGGCTTTTTACATCCCAGATTAAATCCCAAGGTAGTGTATCCTTATCATTGCATAAATAATACTTTTTCTCTGGGCATTTCTCATTTAAAAAAGGTACCAACAAATTGTCATCATGTAATTTATTCAGAAGAAATACATGGCCGCCATCAGATAAACCAACCCTTTTATCAATTACATAGTTTACTCCTAACAATAAGCAAATTGAAAAACCAAATAAAATTGCTAGTCTTGAAAGTTGAACTTTTTCTAGTATCTTGAATTTTTTATTATGCCTTCTTACTAAATAACTTAAAACTAAAAATAATAAAATTCCAAATCCAAATATAAAAATATGTGAATTATGAACGAGCAAACTTTGAATTACTAATATACTCGTCACTGCAGTTGTTAGAACATCTCCTTGTGCTCTTAAAGTAATTATTGTTGCTAAAATCATTATAGGTGTAAATATGTCTGGGGTTAACATAGATGTACTAAATGATAAGCCCGTTGTAAAACTTAATACAATAATAATTAACAATGAAATTATATTAGAGTTATTATTCTCTTCGTTCTGGACCAACCCAACGAATTTGTGTATTAACCAAGAAACAATTACCCCTTGAAAAAAATAACCAACCACAATGAAAACTTTAGACTAGTTATATTTATAAAAATTCCATAAAATATTGGTCTATCAATTGGGATGTCCATTGTAAAACCAGATCTAATATAGGTTCCTGTATCTGGATAAACCAACGGATAAGAATTTCTAAAAGCCTCAAATAATAATATAAGAGATCCCAAAAATATACTGTAAATATTTTTCATAAATTTTACATACTCACAAATAATAATTTTTCATTTAGAATAATTTATCTCCTATAACTAATGTATTACAGATTAGATTGAATTAAAACTTGAGAGATGAAGTAATACTCAACTCCTCCAATTGTTTTGTATCGAGCTCCGAAGGAGCATCGATCATGGTGTCCCGGCCCATGTTGTTTTTGGGAAATGCAATGTAATCGCGTATGGATGAAGTGCCGTCCATGATGGAACAAAGCCGGTCCAGGCCAAATGCAATACCTCCATGCGGCGGTGCTCCATAAGCAAATGCACCTAATAAAAATCCAAACTGCCGCTCTGCTTCTTCTTTGGTGAAACCAAGAATTTCAAAATTTCTGGCCTGAAGTGCTTTGTCGTGAATCCGGATGGAACCTCCTCCAACTTCTGCACCGTTGATCACCAGATCGTATGCAGCTGCATGGATGCCTGCCAGAATTTGTTTATCCGTACTGTACATTTTATCCCGATCTTCCGGCAAAGCACTGGTAAACGGATGGTGCATGGCAAAAAACCGTTGTGCATCTTCGTCCCATTCGAGCAATGGAAAATCCAGAACCCATAAAGGTTTGAATACTCCCGGGGCGATCAGATTCAATCTTTTAGCAAGTTCCAGCCTCAATTCACCCAGTTGTTTGAGCGTTGATTCCCGCTTTCCCAATAAAATAAACAAGGTATCACCCTGTTTTGCTCCAACTTTTTCAGCAAGGGCTAACAGTTGTTCGTCATTGTAAAATTTACCGATGGTGGATTTAATTCCTTCCGTACCGTATTTAATATAGATTAATCCCCTGGCCCCAATTTGAGGGCGCTTCACCCAATCTGTGAGGGCGTTCAACTCCTTGTTGGTGAAATATGCTTCGTTTCCATCCACTACAATACCCTTCACACAGTCCGCCTCATCGATTAAGGAAAATCCGTTTCCTTTCATGAAACTCAAATCTTTGAAAGCCATATCAAATCTCAAATCGGGTTTGTCGGATCCATAGTTTTCGATAGCATCTTCGTATTGCATGCGTTCAAAATCTTCGAGCTCTGTATTTAAGCATGCTTTGAATGCGTGTTTGGTCATGGCTTCAAACATGTTCAAAATATCTTCTCTTTCGACGAAGGCCATTTCGCAGTCAACCTGCGTAAATTCCGGTTGACGGTCAGCCCTGAGATCTTCATCGCGAAAGCATCGCACAATTTGAAAGTACTTGTCCATACCGCCCACCATCAGAATTTGTTTAAAAGTCTGGGGCGATTGTGGCAATGCGTAGAACTGTCCGGGATTCATGCGGCTTGGCACGACAAAATCTCTTGCGCCTTCGGGTGTTGATTTGATGAGATAGGGTGTTTCAATTTCGAGAAATCCCTGCTCACTTAAAAATTTGCGGATTTCCAAAGCCAGCCGGTGTCTGAATATAATTTTCTCTTTAACGGGTGATCTCCTGATGTCCAGGTAGCGGTATTTCATGCGCAATTCATCGCCACCATCGCTTTCGTCTTCAATCGTAAACGGAGGTACTTCCGATGCATTTAGAATGATCAATTCTTCAACTTTTATCTCAATATCCCCAGTTGCCCGGTTCGGATTCTTACTGGAACGTTCGCAAACAGTTCCTGTCGCTTGTAAGACATATTCCCTGCCACACTGCCTGGCCTTGGTGCATAATTCGGCCTGATCTTCCATATTAAATGCAAGCTGCGTGATGCCATAGCGATCTCTCAAATCGATAAAACTCATACCCCCCAGGTTTCTCAGTATCTGGACCCATCCGGCCAGCGTCACTTTTTGTCCGACGTGCTGCAATCTCAATTCTCCACAAGTATGTGTTCTGTACATATCATTTTTATTTCCGGACAAAGATAGAACGATCAAGTTATGAATGGGGCCTATGAGTGGATTAATGAGTTCTTAATGTGGCGGAAATTTTTGCAAAACAGCCTATTCGTTTTGCTGAGTATTCTACTAAGTAAACTACCGGCAATTTGCAGCGCGCGCTCTGGTTTTTAGTTTTCCCGCAGATTGCAGAGATCTACGCAGAAATATATTTTCCAGCATTCGTTTTTCAGGAAAAAAGTTATAAAGCCCATCATTGTGGCTCACTGTCATAAAAGACTTCATGCTGGTTCAATATGTTTTTCTGAAAACTTTCCGGCAGGTGGTGCCAATCGCGCAGATCAATCAGGATGGGTACGTTGGATTGATTGATCGTGTTTTGAAGTTCAAAAAATTCCTGCATTGGAAAAGCTTCTCCACTTTTCATTCGAATTACGAGATCAAGATCGCTTCCATCATGTGCATCTCCATTTACCCGGCTTCCATAGGCCCAGACTTGATAAGGATAATTATAAATTGTAAATATCCTCGACAACATTTCTTTATACTTTTCCTTCAATATCATTTTAAGAAGTTAGTCTTCCGATAATTTCAAGCTTAGATTTTTTGAGTCCCTGATAAATGCATCTAATTTAAAAATTGTATTTTCGGCAAAAAATTTTCCATATTCATGCGCTGTATTGTTGCGAAGATCTCTGTAAAGCAGCCATCGTTAGCATGTTTCCTCATTCATAATGCCATGAACAACTGCATATTTAAATATTTCTTTAAATGACAGTGTGTCTACTTTGCCTGATGAAGAGAAATAAATTTTTAGCCTTTTCTTTAAAAGTTTTCCACTTTGCTCCAGGATGATCTCAAACTCTTTTATACAAGCCGATCTGTACAAATCATATTCAATTTCTTTCGAATCTGCAGAATTCAATAATGTATAAGCTCTTTCCAGAATTAATATACATCGATCAAAATAATGGGTATCTAACTTCATGATGAATCCTGTATGCAAAAATACAAAATTTCACAGCATTGGAAAAGCTTCTCCGCTTTTCATTCGAATTGCGAGATCGAGATCGCTTCTTTCATGTGCATCTCCATGTTGCGCTGCGTAGTCTGAAGACTGCGCTTTGCTTCTATAAAAAGAAATTTTTTTCCGATTTCGAACATTAGAATGATTCCATTTAAAATAGCAGATCCGGTCCGATAAGTTTATAGAATATCAAGCTTTAATAACAGGATTCGGTCTGTCAAAAAAAATTATACGGCATTCAATAAAAGAGCAATGGAATATTGAGGAATACATTATTTATTTGTTTCCGATTCTAATAAACACCCTAATACTGACAAATGTTAGTTAAGTCTTACTCTGCTGCCGTCTACGGCGTGGATGCCTGTCCCATTACCATAGAGGTGGATCCAGGGGGCCTGGTTGCACCCGGGAAAAACAACTATTTCACGGTTGGATTGCCTGATAATGCGATACGCGAGGGAGCACAGCGCATTGAATCTGCAATCAAGTCGAGCGGATATCATTTTCCGCGACTGAAACTGGTGATCAATCTGGCACCTGCAGATATCCGGAAAGAAGGTTCCGCATACGATTTGCCGATTGCCTTAGGCGTCCTTGCTGCAACGGCGCAAATTGATCTGAACCGGATTCATCAATACCTGATTATGGGAGAGCTCAGCCTGGACGGTGGCGTAAGGCCTGTTAAGGGAGTATTGCCGATGGCTATATTGGCATATAAAGAACATTTTAAAGGGATCGTGATTCCCAAAGAAAATGCCAGAGAAGCGGCTATTGTGGATCAACTTGAAATCATTCCCGTTGAAAGTCTGAAAGAGGCCATTGGTTTTTTAGAAGGCCGGCTTCATATTGAATCGTTCAGAGAAAATGCGATGACAGAAATTGAAAGTGAGACCGAAATTCCTATTGACGATTTTAAAGATGTTCGGGGTCAGGAGAACATCAAGAGGGCTATGGAAATTGCAGCTGCGGGCGGACACAATCTCATCCTCATTGGCCCTCCTGGTGCCGGAAAAACCATGTTAGCCAAGAGGTTGCCGGGGATCCTGCCTCCGATCAGCATGGAGGAAGCTCTTGAGACTACAAAAATTCATTCAGTAGCAGGGATCTTGCCACAGAATAGCGGACTCATCAAATACCGCCCTTTCCGGTCACCCCACCACACGATCAGCGATGTGGCCCTGGTCGGAGGAGGGTCCAACCCTATGCCGGGCGAAATTTCCCTGGCACACAATGGTGTCTTGTTTCTCGACGAGCTTCCGGAATTTAAACGGGCTGTACTCGAAGTCCTCAGACAGCCTATGGAAGAAAGGCGGGTCACCATCTCCAGAGCCAAAACTTCACTCGAATATCCGGCCAGTTTCATGCTGGTAGCGAGTATGAATCCATGTCCCTGCGGTTTTTATAACCATCCGGAAAAAGATTGTCTTTGCGGCCCAGGGGTCGTTAAAAAATACCTGAGCAGAATCAGCGGACCTTTATTGGACCGTATTGATCTGCATGTAGAAGTAACACCCGTTAGTTCGGAGCAATTGCTGGATAGAACTCACGCCTTAGAACCATCGCAACACATCCGACAGCGCGTATTAACTGCAAGAACCCGACAACAGGAAAGATTTGCAAACATTCATCACATTCATTTTAATGCACAAATCCCGTCAGGAACAGTTTACAAAATTTGCGACATTGGAAGTGAGGGAGCAAGCCTTTTAAAAAATGCCATGAACAGGCTCAAACTCTCTGCAAGGGCATATGATAGAATCTTAAAAGTTTCGAGAACCATTGCCGATCTCGACAACAGCGATGCCATCCGGTTGGAACATTTATCAGAAGCCATACATTTCAGAAGTCTGGACCGCGAAGGTTGGTCGGGTTGAATTCTCGACGGGAAGTTGGTAGGGGAATACTTGGAGGGTGGGAGGCGTGGAGGCTTGGAGGCGTGGAGGCGTGGAGGCTTGGAGGCATTTAGGCGTGGAGGCATTTAGGCATGTAGGCGTGGAGGCATTTAGGTATGTAGGCGTGGAGGCGTGGAGGCTTGGAGGCATTTAGGCTTGTAGGCATTTAGGCTTGTAGGCATTTAGGCTTGACGGGATTTCGGGTTGTTGGAATGTTTTAAATTCTGATAGCGAATTCTTGACTTGACACTATTGATTACTGACTCCAGATTACTGACTACTCTCTACTGAGCATTTGTAAAACATTCACAGTTTATTTTTTTCCTGAATTTATCTTTGCCAAATGGAGTCAAGATCCCTTATTTTACACAACAGTTTGAGTGGCGAGAAGGAAGTTTTTAGTCCCCTTGTTCCGGGTCACGTCGGCATGTATGTCTGTGGACCTACGGTTTATTACGATGCGCACCTTGGGAATTGCCGCACTTTCGCGTCATTCGATATCATTTTCCGTTATTTAAAAAATTTGGGATATAAAGTTCGCTATGTGCGCAACATTACGGATGTTGGTCATTTGTTGGATGATGGAGAAGACCGCATGTTGAAAGGCGCAAGGTTGGAGCAATTGCAACCCATGGAAGTTGCACAAAAATATACGAATGGGTTTCACGAGATGATGCGCACTTTCAATGTATTGCCTCCCAGCATTGAACCTCGCGCAACTGGACACATCATCGAACAAATCGAAATGGTTGCAGCCATACTTGAGCGCGGCTTTGCCTATGAAAAAAATGGCTCTGTTTATTTCGATACGTTGAAATTTATTGAAGCAAAAAACCCTTACGGGAAATTATCCGGAAGAGTTGTCGACGAGCTGTTGGCAGAATCACGCGATGATCTTAAAAATCAGGATGAGAAAAAACACCCCTCTGATTTTGCCCTGTGGATCAAAGCCAGCGATGAACACATCATGCGTTGGAATTCACCATGGTCTGTGGGATTCCCGGGATGGCATCTGGAATGTTCTGCTATGAGTACAAAATATTTAGGAGAACATTTTGATATCCATGGCGGTGGAAACGATTTGAAATTTCCACATCACGAAAATGAAATTGCACAAAACGTTGGAGCCTGTGGTTGTACCCCTTGCAATTATTGGTTGCATACCAACATGTTGCTACTGAATGGCAAGAAAATGTCGAAGAGCGAAGGCAATACCATTTCTCCGGAAGAATTATTTACCGGCAACAGTCCTCACATCACCAGAGCCTATACCCCAATGGTGGTCAGGTTCTTTTTTTTACAAGCACATTACCGCAGTACCCTGGACATTACGGACGATGCATTGCAGGCTGCCGATAAAGCCTACCGGCGTCTGATGGAGTCCATGCGCATTTTAAGCAATGAACTCACCGGATTTAAAGATTCAGAAGCTGCAAAAGATAAAGATGTGAAAGCTGCCATCGATCAATGTTACCAGGACATGAACGATGACTTTAATGTCCCCAAATCTTTAGCCAGTATTTTTGAGTTGGCAGGCATTGTAAATTCCATTAAAGACGGACATCTTTCTAAAGATATGATCTCTGAAAAAATGTGGTCTTCTTTAAAAGAACATATGTTCCGTTTCGTTTATGAAATATATGGATTGAAAGATGAAAATCAAAGCAACCAATCACAAACCATCGATCAATTGATGCAACTCATAATCGAAATGAGGAAAGACAGTCGCGAACGAAAAGATTTCAGCATGTCTGATAAAATCCGCGACACTTTAAAAGCAAGCGGTATTCAGCTCAAAGATGGAAAGGATGGAACCGAATGGATGTATGTCTCCTAAATTTATGAATGTGAAATTTAATAAAATTGTAATCGCCTTTTTCATAGTCATTGTTCTCTGCCTGTTGGAAGCATGTAAGTCCGACAAAGTGCAACAAGCTGCTCCTCCAGTGGAAAAAGAAATTAAATATCCTGTTTTTAATAAAGACAGTGCTTATCAGTTTGTTCGGAAACAGGTTCTGTTTGGTCCACGAATTCCAAACACCGAAGCTCACAGAGCTTGTGCTGCCTGGTTTGTAGAAAAATTCAAAAGTTTTGGTGCAGAAGTCATCGAACAAAGATTCAAATCCACGGCTTTTGACGGAACAGTACTCAATGGTGTCAACATCATCGCCCAATTCAATAAAGATGCAAAAAAGAGGATCTTGCTGGCATCACATTGGGATACCAGGCCTTGGGCAGATGCCGATCCCGATCCAGCCAACAGAAATAAACCATTCGATAGCGCCGACGATGGCCCCAGCAGCGCTGGTGTTTTACTGGAAGTGGCCCGTGCGATTCAATCTCAACCATTAAGCAATATTGGTGTCGACATTGTGTTTTTTGATCTGGAAGATTATGGAACCAACGGAAGTGACAAATCCTGGGGACTTGGTTCACAATACTGGTCTGCAAACTTGCATTATACCCACAGCAAACCCATGTACGGTGTCTTACTGGACATTGTAGGGGGTGCGAATCCGGGATTTTATACAGAAGACTTCAGTGTTTATTATGCGAAAGATGTGGTTGATAAAGTCTGGAATCTGGCAGATGCCATGGGTTATGCAGCCAATTTTCCCAAAACTTCAGGAGGTGGCACGATCGACGATCACTATTTTGTGAATACCATTGCCAAAATTAAAATGATTGACATCATCAATCGCCCGGATGGAAAACGCTTTCCTCATTACCACCACACGACTAAAGATAAAATGGATGTCATTGATCCTTTCAGCCTGAATATGGTTGGTAGGTTGATGGTGAAATTGATCTATCAGGAAGATGCCGGGTTGCTCTGATTTAGGTTGAGGGAGATTTTTTTAATTCGAAGTGTCAATGGTGATTTTGACCTTTCGACTTTTCGGGATTTTGGCTTTTTGGCTTTTTGGCTTTTTGACTTTTTGACTTTTTGACTTTTTGGCTTTTTGACTTTTTGACTTTTTGACTTTTTGGCTTTTTGACTTTTTGACTTTTTGATTATAAATTAAATATAAAGTTCTGCGCAAATCTGCGAAATCCCCGCCTGACCGAACAAGTTTTCCATTATTTAAAACAAAATATCAGTCGGGCAGGAGCGGAAAATAAATGGAAGAGGTTTTGACTTTTTAAAGTTTTGATTATAAACTAAATGAAAAGTTCTGCGCAAATCTGCGAAATCCCCGCCTGACCGAACAAGTTTTCCATTATTTAAAACAAAATATCAGTCGGGCAGGAGCGGGAAATAAATGGAAGAGACTTTTCGGGATTTTGACTTTTTGTATTTAATGTGTTTTGTGAAATACCGTAGTTATTTTCTAAAATTGAAATGTTCCAAATTCTTGGTATAAAACTTTCGCTCTTCCCACCTGTACGATATCACTTTGCATAAATAAATAAAAATTATTTCGGTCGGACCGTTGCGGTTTACCTTAAGACATCCAGTTCTGCTCATTTCTCTCTTATGAAAATGTACGTTTGTTAACCGCAGAGAAAAAGATAAGACGCAGAGCACTCTGAATAAATTCGACACGCCTGAAGTGCCTCCTATGGAAATGTATAAATGTATGTTTCCTCCAATTTGGAATTTAATTAAAAACACAATTGCAAATTAATTCCTACTTTCGCTATTGAAATTAATTTCTATGTCCAACTTATTCACATCACTACTTTCATTTATAATTTTCTACAGCTTCCCTTTCAGTCTTGCATCTCAGGAATGGAAAACCATACACCAGTTCAATCCTCCTCAAACTTTACAGAAAATCGAATTTCTGAATAAAGATTTTGGAATCACTGTCGGCAGTTTGTACAACGGATCCACGAAAAACATTCATGTAACAAGAGATGGCGGAAAAACCTGGAACGATGTAAGTTCGGGATATACGTCGATGCGATTTATGGACATTTTCTTTCTCAATGATTCAGTTGTATACATGAGCGGAAACAATGGAATTATCATCCGTTCAACTGATGGTGGCATGAATTGGAAAACACTCACAACAAATGTAACTGAACAAATTTGGGGTATTTACTTTTCCAGTGCAAAAATCGGCTATGCAGTGGGCTCAAATGGTTTGATCATGCGCACTACCAATGGTGGAAATGATTGGGAAATAAGACCCAGTGGAACTAACCACCTGTTTTATAAAGTAACCGTTACGCCTTCCGGCGTTTGTTTTGCCAGTGGATCTAACATTCTTTTGCGATCAGAAGACAGCGGTGATTCCTGGCAAGCTGTTGATTTTTTTCCATTTGAACCGCCTGCCGACTGGATTCGAAGTATACAATTTGTGAACGATAAAACAGGATATGCCTGTGCCGATATTGGGAGAATTTATAAAACCACAGACGGCGGCTTAAATTGGGAGCGCCTTCCTTCCATTACCCAGGAACCTTTGTTTGAATTACATTTTCTAGACGAGAATTTCGGAATGATCTGTGGTTTTAACGGAACGATTCTCATGACTGAAAATGGTGGGCTGAGCTGGACGCCCATGAAGAGCCCCCTGGGAAATGAACACCTATACTCGATCGACCTGGTCGATAAAAACAATGGATACATTTGCAGCCATTTCGGTAGCGTTTTGCAGCTACAGCAAATCACATCCGAACAAAATATTTCAACAACAGATCAATCGATGTACCTATACCCCAATCCGGCCAGTCATTTCGTAAGAATACAATGCATGGATCGAATTCAGCATCCCGAAAATAAAACAGTCCGCCTATTGAATTCACATGGACAAGAATTGTGCCGGCATACGCTGCAAGAAAGTCTGGATGGTTTATACATTGCTAATCTCCCGGACGGCCTGTACACTTTTTTTGTAGAAGGTATTCCAAATCAAAACCTTCAATTTATAAAAGCCGGCAAATAATTTCTGCAATGATTGGAATCTTTTTATTTATCTGTGGACTTTTTGCTTAACGATACCTCCTGATACTTCTTTGATGCTGGTTATATAAATAAATGCCTTAGGATCAATTTCTTTGATGGCCAATTGAATGCGATGAATTTCCAGTCGCGTAACGATGGTCACAATGATCTGGCAATCGTATTTAATATCAAAACTTCCTGGAAGATAACCTCGCTCACCTTTGTAAACGGAGATGGCTTTGTTGAAATCATTTACAATCATCGATTTGATGTCTTCGTCTTTTGAAGAAAGGATTGTCAATGCTGTATATTCTTCAAATCCATCGACGACGTAATCCACGGTTTTCATGGCCGTAAAATAGGTCATGATCGAATACATACCGGTTTCAATTCCAAAATTGATCGCGGCAATAAGGATAACCAGTGAATTGAATAGCATAACCCACTCGCTGGTCGAGAATCCAAACTTTTTATTGGTGTAATCGGCAAGGACTTCCATTCCATCGATCACACCTCCGGCTTTAATGACCAGTCCGATACCCAGTCCTATAAAAAATCCGCCGAATACGGCAATGAGCACTTTGTCGTGTGTGATGGGTTCTATTTCAACAAACTGGATCGTGCAAACCAAAAGTATAATGGCCATCATGGTTTGGATGGCAAAGGTTTTTCCAATCTTCCGGTAGCCTATATAGACGAAAGGTAAATTCAAAAAGAACAAAGCCAGTCCAATATTGATATGCATCAATTCATGAAGCAAAATAGATAAACCGGTAATCCCACCATCCAGAAATCTGTTGGGAATCATAAAGCCTTTGAAAGCAATGGTGGCCAGAATGACCCCAAGGATCATGAGAATTAAAGAATGCAGAGAAAAAATTTTATTCCATTCAATGCTGTTTTTTACAGAGCCTTTGTGCATGATTCAGCAATGATAAGCAATCGAACTGATTCCATCTTATAACCCCGCTTAAAAATTTTTTATGCTTCACGGAAATATGATATTTTAGCATAAATTGTCTGATGAAGTTATGAAAAACGAAATTTATGGATTTGATGCGTTCTCACCGGCTGAAATCGCTGAACGCATCGAAAAAACAGGAGTCACAAAAGCAAGATTGCCCTTTCTTTCACTCTTTATGCTGGGTGCTCTTGCAGGTGGCTTCATTGCATTGGGCGCCCTGTACAGCACGCTGATTTTTTCAGATCACTCCCTGCCATTTGGGGTTTCCAGAATACTGGGTGGAATCGCCTTTTCATTAGGCCTGATCCTGGTTGTGGTAGCAGGTGCTGAATTGTTTACCGGAAATAACTTGCTGGTGATGGCCTGGGCAGATGGGAAAATCAGTTTGAAGGAATTGGTCAGAAACTGGACGATTGTACTCCTTTCAAATTTTGCTGGTTCTGTGGTTGTGGCTTTACTCGTTAGTTTGTCTAATCACACAGACATGAACAACAAAGCTGTTCTGGAACAATACATCCGCATTGCGCAATACAAATGCAGTTTAAATTTTTCAGATGCTTTTATCAGCGGATTGATGTGCAATGTGTTGGTCTGCCTTGCGGTCTGGATGAGTCAGGCCGGGCGTTCGGTTATGGATAAGGCACTGGTCATTATTTTTCCCATCTCTGCATTTGTAGCCGCAGGTTTTGAGCACAGCATTGCCAATATGTATTTTATTCCCCTGGGAATTGTATTAAAGGAAAGTTATACCGGAGATCAGGCCGTTCATTTGATAGATGGAATGGGATTCGTCTCAAATATCGTACCTGTGATCCTTGGCAATCTCACCGGCGGTAGTTTATTGGTCGCGCTGGTATATTACCTCATTTACCGAAGGAAAAACCTTTTTCATCGAAAAGAGGAAACCATGGATATTCCCAGCTGATAAATTCCGTTATACCTTTAATCAGACATATAAAAACCATGCGCATTCTTAAGGATCTTTCAGAACTCGTGCAGGAAAATGTGATCAGCAACGAAACTGCAGAGCGCATTACGGCTTATTACGAATTAAAACAAAGCAAACCTTCGGGTAAATTTATTTTAATATTCGGAATTTTAGGAGCATTGTTGGTTGGTACTGGTATATTGCTGATACTTGCTCACAATTGGGATACTCTTCCGAAAATGGGAAAAACCGCATTGGCTTTTTTCTTACTCATGGCCTCCCAGTTTTTATGTGGCTATGTCGTATTGAAGAAATCAGATCATGCCGTTTGGCGAGAAAGTGCGGCTGCATTCCTGAGTCTTTCATTAGCTTCCTGTATTTCTCTCATCAGTCAGATCTATCACATATCCGGTGATTTTAAAGTTTTCATATTGACCTGGTCGCTGTTAACACTGCCCCTGGTTTACATCATGCGTTCTTCGGTTGCAGGATTATTATACATTGTAGGTGCTACCCTTTATCTGATCGATTATGCCGTACGTCCGGAACAAACGTATAAAGCATTAATTTATCTGGCATTGTTATCCTTACTGCTTCCTTATTATTTAACGCATATCAAAAGAAATCTGGACCATTTTGTATTTAATATATTTCATTGGTTACTCCCCCTGTCTCTGCTCTTTATGCCGGTAACGCTTGCGCGGGATCATGGGGAGTGGGTTTTTGTCATCTATCTAAGCTTGCTTTCCATTTTTCTTAGATTGGGTAATTCGGACTATTTTCGCGAGAGACCCGGTATTCAAAATGGATATGAAATTCTTGGGAAAGTTGGCACGATCATTCTTCTTTGGACTTTGAGTTTTGATGGATTTTGGTCCACCCTGATCAATAAAGATTTTTCGCTGAATTCATCTGTGCAAATCCCGGAATTCCTTTTTGCAACGGCCACAACATTGATAGCGAGTTTTCTGTTGTTTATTCAAATCAGGAGTAGCTCCAGAGATGATGTAAAACCCATTCAGTTTGTATATCTTCTGTTTGTCCCCATTTTTATTATTGGTTATTACCATCAAGCGTCGGTCCTTCTTGTAAACGTTCTGACTTTATTGCTTGGAATGTTGATCATCCGGCAAGGTCTTCAAACAAAAAAACTTGGTGAATTGAATACCGGGTTGATTGTCATTGCCGGGTTGGTAATTTGCAGATTTTTTGATTCGGATCTGAGTTTCGTCTTTAAAGGTTTGTTGTTTGTGTGTATTGGACTTGGATTCTTTATCATTAATTATCGCATGCTAAAAAATAAGAACAAATATGAATCTCAATAAAATAATTTTCCCATCTTTTCTTTTGCTGGCGATCATTCAATTATCGATTCCGGTCAAAATGATTATGGATCAAGAGGGAATTTTAAATTCCGGAACTGAGTTCCGCATGAAAGCCATGCTTGCCTATCCGGAATCGGGTTTGAGTGGAAGATACATCCGTGTTTCTTATGAAAACGAGAAGTTCCCCATTGGCGAAAACAGTTCCTGGCAAAAAGGTGAAATTGCATTTGTTGTCTTCAAGTCAAATGAGCCCGGATTTGCATCTATCGACACCATCTTAAAATCAAAACCGGAGGGGAGCTCCAATTATGTAAAGGCGAAAGTAAAATACATTCAGAAAGACCAACTTAATGAAGTGTATCTGGAATTTCCGTTTGAAAAATTCTTTCTGGAAGAAACCCGATTGAACGATCAATCCATGCAAAATCTTCGCAGCAGATCCGAGCAGGCGAAAATGATTTACTCCATTGTCAGGATCAAAGACGGAGAGGCTGCCATCAAAGATATACTTATCGATGACCAATCTCTACTTGAATTGGAGTAGGTATTATTTTACCCGATCACAACTCAATTATTTTCCGGATTAGGATTTATCTTCTTCGCTGCTTCTTCGACTTCTTTTGTGGCCTTGCTCAACTCCTCAAGCTTTTTCTCTCTTTCTGTTTTTATTTTATCAACAGGTAGCAGAGATTTTCCATTAAACGTAAATCCTTTTGCATCGGTGTCAATTTTAATAATGGCTTCCTTACCCAATTCTCCCGAAAGCATCCATTTGGCAAGTTCATTGATGATCTCTTTTTGAATGACCCTTTTCAATGGTCTGGCACCAAACTGCGGTTCATAGCCCAAATCCGCAAGCAAACGCAATGCCTGATCGCTAAGTTGCATTTGAATCCCCTGTTCCTCCAGATTGGATTGCAATGATTTTAATTGTAAGCCGGCTATCTTCATGATCTCGTCTTTTGTTAAAGGCAGGAACATGATTTTATCGTCGATCCGGTTCAAAAACTCGGGTCTCAGATTTTGTTTTAGTCTTTCAAACACTTCTATTTTGGTAGTTTCCAGTATTTCTGTCCGGTGCTTTTCGCCAACCGCTTCGAGGTCCTCAAAATTTTCAAGAATGAGATCCGAACCCATGTTACTGGTCATAATGATGATCGTATTTTTAAAATTGGCAACCCGGCCTTTGCTGTCTGTAAGTCGTCCGTCATCCAGGACCTGCAATAGAATGTTGAAAGTATCCGGATGTGCTTTTTCAATTTCGTCCAATAATATGATTGAGTAGGGTTTCCTCCGCACGGCTTCGGTCAATTGCCCCCCTTCATCATAACCTATATATCCCGGAGGCGCACCGACCAATTTTGAAACAGCATGCGATTCCATGTATTCGCTCATGTCGATTCTCGTCATCGCGCGTTCATCGTCAAACAATACTTCTGCAAGGGCTTTTGCAAGCTCTGTTTTACCAACACCTGTAGGTCCCAGAAAAATAAAAGAACCAATGGGTTTGTTGGGGTCTTGTAATCCCGAACGCGATCTGCGCACCGCATCAGCGACAGCGGTCACCGCTTCCTTTTGTCCGATCACGCGTTTTGCCAATTCATCTTCCAGTTGCAGCAGTTTTTGTTTTTCGCTTTGCATCATTTTTTGAAGGGGAATCCCAGTCCATTTACTGACAACCGCTGCAATATCGTTTTCCGTAACAACATCCGATGTAAACCGGGATGCACCGGGCAATGCGTTTAATTTTTCTTCCGCTTCTTTCAATAACTTTTCCTGCTCTTTTAGATCTCCGTATTTCAGTTTGGCAACTTTTCCAAAATCACTTTCGCGTTCTGCTCTATCGGCTTCAATACTGATCTCGTCCATTTTCTTTTTGATCCGTTGAATCTGATCCACGATTTCTTTTTCCGTTTTCCAGGCGGCCCGAAGGGATTCGAGTTTTTCCTTTGCATTGGCTAAATGTCCTTCGATCACCGCTACTTTTTTATCGTCCTGCTCTCGTTTTACGGCTTCTCTTTCGATCTCGAGCTGTCTTACTTTTCTTTCCATCTCGTCGATTTCTTCGGGGACGCTGTCCAACTCTAACCTGAGTTTCGCAGCTGCCTCGTCGATGAGGTCAATGGCCTTATCCGGAAGTTGTCTTTCGGTAATATATCGATGCGACAATTCTGCAGCAGCAATCAGTGCCTCATCATTGATTGCAATTTTATGATAGACTTCGTACTTATCCTGAATTCCCCGTAAAATAGAAATGGTATCTTCTACTGAAGGCTCATCGATGACAACGGTCTGGAAACGACGCACCAGTGCTTTGTCGTTTTCAAAATACTTTTGGTATTCGTCGAGTGTTGTTGCTCCGATCGTGTGAAGCTCCCCTCTGGCTAAGGCCGGTTTAAGAATATTGGCAGCATCAATTGCACCCTGGCCACCTCCCGCACCAATTAGTGTGTGGATCTCATCGATGAATAAAATAATTTTACCATTGGATTCGATCACTTCCTTAATGACTGCTTTGAGTCTTTCTTCAAATTCTCCTTTATACTTTGCTCCTGCAATCAATGCAGAAATATCCAAAGAAAAAATCTTTTTGTCTTTCAGGTTTTCGGGCACATCACTCTTCACAATGCGCCATGCAATTCCCTCCACAATGGCAGTTTTACCCACACCCGCTTCTCCTATAAGAATTGGATTATTTTTTTTGCGTCTGCTTAAAATATGTAAAATCCTCCGGATCTCTTCGTCCCGGCCAATGATGGGATCGAGTTTTCCACTTTCGGCAGCTGCATTAAAATTCACAGCGTATTTATTCAGGGCATTAAATGCTTCATCGCTTCCGGTATCGGTAACTTTCTTCCCTTTTCTGAGATCGAGAATGGCCTGTTTCAAACCCTCGACGGTTATGTTATTGCTTTTTAATATTTTGGAAGTAGCATCGGTTCCCTTGAGCAAGGCCATCAACATGGCATCTAATGAAATATAGTCATCTCCAAATTCCTTGCTGATGGATTTTGCTTTCAAGAGAATGTTATTGGCTTCATTGGATAGATATTGCTTTTGGGAATCCATCACGCGTGGAAGCTTGCGTATCTCAGTGTCCAATTCAAATTTTATCTTCGGCATCGAAGCTCCCATTTTCTCAAATAAAAATTCAACCAGCTTTTCGTCTGTTTCAATGATGGCTTTGCAAACATGGGAAGTATCAACAACTTGTTGCTCCAGTCCAGCTGCGATTTGTTGTGCTTTTAAAATGGCATCTTGTGCTTTAATGGTAAAGTTCTCGTAGGTCATATTTATTTATTGATACTTAGGCATCATCAAATTCATCACCAAATTAAAAATTATGCCAGGATGTCTTGTTTTAGAAGATTTATTTCCCATTATAAGTCAATTATCTGCCAATTTGACCTAAAATTTTGTTTTGGAAAGCTTCAGCAATGTGAAACATTAAATTTGAGCTCATTCTGCCAGATTTTCCAATTTCACTGCCTGCCTTGCCAACATTTTCCAACGGTTGTTTGCCCACATCCAGGTCTGACAAACTCCCAGTTTAAGATGAAACTTTTTATCCTCCAATTGACCAAGAATTACTGCATTAAATCTAGCAATAGCGGTATGTCCCGTTTCAAATATCACAATACTATCTTCTTCAATTGAATTATAAATTAACCTCCGGTTTCTGTTGTTTTCAATCAATTCCTGTTTGGTTTCAATCCAGCCGTTGGAATGTCCATATGTCATTTTTGAATCCAGAAGAAGGTCAAGCGTGGCCGAATCGCCGGAAACTAACGCGCTGTGCAAAAGCAGAATTTGCTGATTCAGTTGTTCATTGGACTGACCTGCCATTTCCCTTGACAGTCCAGAGCATATAAAAATGATGAGCATATTTACTACCAATTGCATCGTTAATTTCCTAAATTGTATTAAAAATATAAGCTGGGATAAATTTAATTCAAAATTGTTGCACAGACCTAGCGTCTTTTGTTTTTTGGCAATCGATTAATTAGTACAGACCCACTGATGTCAATCAGGGCGTTTGATCACGACTCCATCACTTACATTAGACCAATCGGTCCCAGAATTACAATAGGCAACACATTTATCTACTTTCATGTGATCGGACCCTTAATCATATTGCCTCACCTTTGTACTGTCAATAATATTTATTCACAATTAAATCAATGCAACATGAAAAAATTAAACAAAATCCAAACTGCTTCGGTCAATGCAGGAGGAATTTTTTTTAATTAATTTATTCTCAGCTAAGCTGTTTAACCAAGACCTTTAATTCTAAACACATTTACTAAATTTTTAAAAACAAAGCAACATGAAAAAACTAAACAAATTCCAGGCAACTTCCGTAAATGCAGGAGGTTTAAGCTTGCAGTAAAATTAATTGGCATTCTTACCCGGGCCAGGCCGAAAACCCGCAACAGAGTAGGCACATTTTTAACAACTAAATTTTAACATCATGAAAAAATTAAACAAAACCCAAACCAGCTCTATCAACGCAGGTGGTATTAGTCTAAACTAATTTATTAGAGGGCGTTGCCGAAAACCCAGAATAGAGTAGGCTATTTTATCACTTTCTAAATTTAATCCAATGAAAAAATTAAACAAAATTCAATCTGCTTCAGTCAATGCTGGCAGTTTAAAATGGAACTAAACTAAAATTAACTTGGGTCAAACCGATAACCCAAAACAGATTTGACATTTTTAATCATTAATATTACTAACAACATGAAAAAACTAAACAAATTCCAGGCAACTTCCGTAAATGCGGGCGGAATTAAGTTACAATAACACAATCCGCAGAACTCCCGGGGTAACGCCGAAAACCCGCAACAGAGTAGGCACTTTTTAACAACTAAATTTTAACAACATGAAAAAATTAAACAAATTCCAAACTGCTTCAGTCAATGCTGGCGGTTTTAGGTGCAACTAAACTTAGAATTTTCGTTTGGCAGTGCCAACAAAGCTCTACTGATAAAGAATTGTCTAATCATTAAAATTACTAACCACATGAAAAAACTAAACAAAATCCAGGCAAGCTCCGTAAATGCGGGGGGCCTAAGAACAAACTAATAAATAGTTATATACCGAGCAAAGTCTAAAATCTTAAAATTAAACAGGGATTTATTAAATCAACTCAATTAAACAACATGAAAAAATTAAACAAATTCCAAACTGCTTCAGTCAATGCGGGAGGTTTTAGGTACAACTAAACTTAGAATTTTCGTTTGGCCAAGCCAACAATTCTCAACAGAGTACGTATTGTCTAATCATTAAAATTACTAACCACATGAAAAAACTAAACAAAATCCAGACAGCTTGCATAAATGCAGGAGGCCTAAAAATAAACTAATGAATAGTCATATCCCGAGCAAAGTCTAAAATCTTAAAATTAAACAGGGATTTATTAAATCAACTCAATTAAACAACATGAAAAAATTAAACAAAATCCAATCCATTTCAGTCCATGCGGGAGGAATTCAATTACAATAATGATTATGTGAACAGCCTTTGTTGAAAATTAAGGCCGTTCACTTATAAATAAGATAGTCTAACACTTATAGTCTCAGACCTGATCTTCTTTCCTCCATTCCGCAAAGGAATTAATTGTTTCGTCTAATCGAATCGCAACCAGTTCGAGTTCTGAAGGTAGTTCCTTCTGAATAAGATTCTTAAACAACAACAGAAGATTTTCACAGGTTGGCTGTTTATCCATTACTACCAGACTTTTGTAGGAAGTAGATATGCTGTTTATCAAATTTCTGTCTTCGCGATCCGATAAAACCAATGCATGGTCATACTTACTCAGAATACAGCTTTCCACAATTTTTTTCAGCAATGCAAAGTCGAAAACCATTCCGTCTTTTGGACTTTCGGGTTTATAGAGCACCGGACCCAAAATGCTGAGATAAAGCCGGTAAGTATGGCCATGAATATTTTTACAAGGTCCATCATACCCATACAGTGCATGGGCCATATCGAATACAAATCTCCTCGTCAGACGGATTTTTTCCATGCTTTAAAGCGTACCTCTTTTTCTTTGTTCTTCTTCTATGCTTTCAAACAGGGCTTTAAAATTTCCTTTTCCAAAAGATTTTGCTCCTTTCCTCTGAATGATTTCAAAAAACAATGTGGGCCTGTCTTCAATTGGTTTGGTAAATATTTGAAGCAGGTAGCCGTCTTCATCGCGATCGACCATGATGCCAAGACTTCGGAGCTCCTCGAGGTCTTCTTCGATCTTTCCAACCCGGTCTGCAACAGTTTCGTAATAGTTTCCGGGAACATATAAAAATTCCAATCCTCTTTTTCTCATTTCACTCACTGTAAACCGGATATCATCTGTTGCAACGGCGATGTGCTGACACCCGGCCCCTTTATAAAAATCGAGATACTCTTCTATTTGTGATTTTTTTAATCCCTGGGCGGGTTCGTTGATTGGAAACTTGATCCGTCCGTTTCCATTGGTCATCACCTTGCTCATCAAGGCCGTATATTTTGTAGAAATGTCTTTATCGTCAAAAGTCACGAGGTTTGCAAACCCCATAACTTCTTCGTAAAATTTTGCCCAAAGATTCATACCGCCTAATTCGACATTACCAACCATATGATCGATGTACTTGAGTCCCGTTGCGCCCGGACGGTATTCCGGATTCCACGCTTTGTAACCCGGCATAAATATCCCATGGTAATCTTTGCGCTCAATAAACAAATGCACCGTGTCACCATAGGTATGAATTCCCGATTTTACGATCTCTCCGTTCTCATCTGCAATTCTTACCGGTTCGAGAAATGGCCGGGCACCTCTGGACACTGTTTCTTCGTATGCTTTTTGCGCATCGTCGACCCATAGTGCTATATACTTAATGCCATCGCCGTGAATGCGGATATGATGGGAAATTTCACTATCCGGATCAAATGGGGTCGTCAATACCAATCTGATTTTTCCCTGACTCAGCACATAGGATGTACGATCCCTGTTTCCGGTTTCCAATCCTGAATATGCCAAGGGTTGAAATCCAAATGCCGTTTGATAATAATGTGCAGCTTGTTTTGCATTTCCAACATAGAGCTCCACAAAATCTGTCCCGTTGATCGGCAAAAAATCCTGTGCTTTTTCAAAAACTTTTTCGCCTGAATAATTATAATTCTGAACAGTTGTTAGGTCCTTCATAACATTTCAATTTAAATTTAATAATCAGTTATATGATTGCAGCGGCTCGGTTAACCAGGATTTATAATAATCTTTCACTTCGTACTGCAAAGCTGCATTTGTGATTTGAACCGGACTGAAGGGATCGATCATCACGGCCAGTTCTTTTGTTTCCTTCTTTCCAATACTGCGTTCAATAGCTCCCGGATGAGGACCATGCGGAATGCCTGCCGGATGGAGGGTAAGCTGTCCTTTTTGAATATTATTTCTGCTCATAAAGTCACCATCGACATAATACAGGATCTCGTCTGAATCGATGTTGCTGTGGTGATAGGGCGCGGGGATGGCTTCGGGATGATAATCGTATAATCGGGGAACAAAAGAACAAACCACAAATCCAGCTGCTTCAAACTGCTGGTGAATCGGCGGTGGCATATGGATCCTTCCGGTAATGGGTTCGAAATTAAAAATGGACATGCCGAAAGGATATTGATAGCCGTCCCAGCCAACCACATCAAATGGGTGATTGGCATACACAAAAGGATACATCATTGCTCTTTTCTTGATGCGCAGATGAAATTCTCCTTCGATATCATACGTTTCCAGATTTTCCGGCAATTTGAAGTCCCTTTCGCAGAATGGTGAGTGCTCCAGATATTGCCCCATCTGATTCCGATAGCGGGATGGAGTCCTGATTGGACTCTTGGACTCCAGGATCAACAACCTGTTGTCGTCATCATTAAAAATCATCTGATATATCGTTCCTCGTGGAATGATCAGATAATCGCCATACTCAAAAGAAACAGATCCATAACTCGTTTTTAAAAGTCCGGAACCTTTATGGATAAATATCATCTCGTCCGCGTCGGCGTTCTTAAAAAAATAAGAATCCATCGATTTTGCAGGCGCCGCTAAACTCAAAGCAAGTTGGTCATTCAGGAAAAGGCAGGTTCTGCTTTCCAGATAATCTTCTTTTGGCTCGAGCTGGAACCCTTGAAAACTCATGGCCTGCAGGTTATCGACCACTGCAATTTCCGGTTTGACAGACCAGGGTTTACCTATTTGTCTGACTCTTGTTGGTGGTTTAAGATGATAAACCAGAGAAGATGTCGACGAAAAGCCTTCGGTGCCAAATAATTCTTCGTGGTACAACTGCCCATCCGGCTGGCGGTAAACAGTATGTCTCTTTTGCGGAATCCTTCCCAGACGATGATAAACTGACATGGTTTTAGATTATTCCGACAAAAAAACTCAATATGAAATCTAAATGTGGTGATTGCCGTCATAAAAACTGTTGATATATATCAACATGTCTTTTGTTTACCGGAAATACAGACAAAATTTTTAATTTAGCTTTATTAATGAATAGACTTTTGTATTTCAGCCTGGCCAAAGTTTATCGCATTCAATTGGCGATTTTGATTTTGTTATTTCATGTCTCGCATTCGGCCATCGCCCAAAATGAATACCCCATCGAAGTTGATTCTTTCCTGCAGCTGGCTAAAACAACAGATAACAATGCTTTAAAAGCAAAATATTACAACGCAATTTCATTCCTTTTAATCGAATATAATCCTGTTGAAGGGATTGCATTTGCGCAAAAAGCGCTGGATATTGCAAAAACAGCCCAAAGCCCTGAGACGGTAGCCAATGCATACAACAATTTGGCCAACAATCATGCCTATTTAGCAAACTTCGATTCGTCAAGATGGTATTACCACCAGGCGCTTGTGGTATACGAGGAGACATCTAATCAGAAAGGAACTGCCGATGTCCTTGGGAATATTGGACAAATAGACTATTATATTTCTGATTTCGAGAATGCCCTGATGCACTTTTTTCGTTCGCTTGAAATTTTTGAAAAATTAGAGAACAAGGCTGGCAAAGCCAATACATACACTTCGATTGGCAATGTGTATATGGAACAAAAGCAATTTGACCAAGCGCTAAAATATGATTCCCTTTCATTGTATTATTATAAGGAAATCGGCGATATTTCAGGCGAAGCACTGGTCTACGGAAACCTGGCCAATATTTTCGAAGATATGGGTCAACGTGAGCAAGCTATTAAATGCTATGAAATGGCCATTTCAATTTATGAAAAACTTAAACAAAATTCAGGGCTTGGCAGAAATCTGTCAAATCTCTCCACCCTTTACCAAAACGTAAAGGATTATGTTAAATCGCTTGAATTATTAAACCGCGCTTTTGAATGCTTTTCAAAAATCAATTATGGTGAAGGCCTGGTCCTGACTACCGGAAATATTGGTATCAGTTATTTGCTAAGCTACAAATACAGGAATAAGCCGGATTCTGTGATATCCCTTTTGCCTGGAAATTCCACTTATCTTTTAAAACAAGCGGAGCGCTACCTCCTCAAATGCGTTGAATGGGGCCGCGAATTGAATATGCTCAATTCTGTATCATTTTTTTCAAAGGAACTTGCTTTGGTATATGAGCAACTAAATGATTTTCCAAATGCTTTTAAATTTCTATCCATCCATCATGAAACAAAAGATAGTGTATTCAGTGCAGAAAGTAAAGTAAAAATTGAAAATTTGACTACAGAACGAGAACTGGCTTTGAAAAACAAACAAATTGAAATCGACAAACTTGCGGTTGAGAAAAAAAGGAATGAACGTATTTATTTTATTTTAGGAATTTGTTTATTGTTGTTTGCTGTTCTTTTTATTTACAGGAATTACAGGAATCAAAAGCACTCCAACATAATATTATCTGATCTGAACTTGCAAATTGAAGGAAGTCATTTGGAACTTGAACAAAAAAACAAGGATTTAAAAATCACATTATCTGAATTACGGGAAACCCAAGATCAACTTATCCAATCTGAAAAACAAAAAGAAAATGCAATCTTACGTAGCAAGATATCGCAAGATATTCACGACGACATCAGCTCTGGATTAACAAAAATATCATGGCTTGCTGAATCTCTTAAAATCAAAAATAATATAAGTCTGGATCTGAATCTTGTTGAAAAAATAAATATGTTTTCAAGAGAATCCGTCACCAAACTCGGAGAAATAATATGGTCGACCAATCCCGAAAGAGATGACCTTAACAGCCTTCTGTCTTATACGCGAACCTTTCTTTACAAATATCTCGAGGATACCGGTTTTCAATACCAAATCGATTTCCCGGAACCAATTCCTCATATACAGCTCAACCCGGAACTTCGAAGAAATTTGTTTCTGGTTTTCAAAGAATGTGTTCATAATGCTGTCAAATACAGCAAAGGAAACTTAATTAAAATCGGACTGCAAATCAATAATAATACATTTGAGTTTGAAATATCGGATAACGGTACCGGGATGGGCGATGCTGAAATTAAAGGTAGTGGAAATGGATTAATAAATATGCAAAAAAGGATGGCTGCTGTGGGAGGTAATGTCCGCTTTGAATCTTCCTTTGAAAAAGGTACGCGTGTTTTTTTTAATGGAATATTTTATGTTTAAAAATAAATCGGGATCATCAATTTTCCCTTATATATAATGAAATTCAAGCACACTGGATTCCGGAACGTTTTTATTATTCTTCACATTCTTGTGGCCTGCCTGGTCTGTGCTCAAAATCCCAGACAAGTAAAAATTGATTCTTTTATCCAATTGATCGAAACCACAGACAACCCTTCCATGAAGCCACAATATCTGAATGCCATAGCACAATTGTATTTAGAATTGGATCCAAAAAAAGGAATTGAATATTCAGAACAAGCGATATCAACGGCCATTGTTCTAAAAGACTCTAATGAACTGGCCATCGCTTATTCCAATTTAGCAAGCAATTTCGGAATGGTCGCTGAACTTGATAAAAGTCTTTCCAATTTTGAAATAGCAAAATCTTATTACCAGGCTTTGGCCAATAAAAAAGGCCTCGCCGATGTTTTCAGCAACATGGGTATGATTCTTTATATGAAAGGAAATTTTGCAGATGCACTTGAAAATCTTTTTACTGCATTACCGATCTATGAAGAAATCGACAACAAATTAGGACGTTTAAATTCCTATACTGCGGTTGGTAATATTTACATGCAACTTAAAGACTACAATAAGGCTTTAGATTACGATTCTTTGGGATTAAAGCTGGCAGAAGAATTAATGAACGAAACAAGCATCGCTTTGATCAGCGGCAATATTGCAAACATTTACTCGAATTCCGGTGATACGACCCGCGCTATCAGGGGACTGCAAAAAGCTATTGCCATTTATGCAAAACAGGAAAATAAATTCGGACTTGGCAGAAACCTGTTAAACCTCGCAATTATATATCAGCAACAAAAGGATTTCAATAATTCAACGCAAATCTTTCATAAGTCTCTCGAATGCTTTCAATTGGTTAACTACTCCGAAGGCATTGGATATGCCGCCGGAAATCTTGGAAAAAGCTATTTCCTGAGTGTAAAATACTGGAATAAACCCGATAGCATAAAAAGTCTTCCACAAACAACCCGGCTTGAGGCCATTAACAATGCAGAAAAATACCTGAAAGCCGGCATACGGGTTTTTCAGGAAATACAAAATCAGGAAATATTGAATCAATTTTACAAAACAATTGCTGAATTTTACCAAACTCAAAACGACTTCAAAAATGCGCTCCATTACTTGAAATTGCATCACCTGGCTAAAGATTCCATTGCTCATAGTGAAAGTAAAATTAAAATTGAGAAACTGACTACAGAACGAGAACTGGCTTTGAAAAACAAACAAATTGAAATCGACAAGCTTGCCGTAGAGAAAAAGAGAAATGAACGGGCGTATTTTATCATTGGATTGGTTTTATTATCGATTGCGTCTATTTTTATTTACAGGAACTATAGCAATCAAAAACAGTCTAACCTGTTGCTGTCTGCGCTGAACTTACAAATACAAAGCAGCAATAAGGAGCTTGATCAAAAGAATCAACACCTGTTTCTTACCTTGAACGAATTAAAAGAAACCCAGGATCAACTCATACAGTCTGAAAAACAAAAAGAGAATGCTGTTTTGCGAAGTAAAATCTCACAAGATATTCACGATGATATCAGTTCAGGACTCACAAAGATTTCCTGGTTGGCTGAATCGCTCAAATTGAAGTCTTCCGGTATGATTCCTGAATTGTCTGTCGTCGATAAAATAAATACTTATTCGAGGGAAGCTGTCCTTAAGTTGGGTGAGATCATCTGGTCAACCAATCCTGAACGGGATAATCTCCCCAGCCTTCTTAGCTATATGCGAACTTTTATAAACCGTTTTTTGGAAGATTCTGAAATCAAATGTACCATAACGTTTCCAGATCCGATTCCCGACGTCGCTCTAAATCCTGAATTACGACGAAATCTGTTTCTGGTTTTTAAAGAAGCCACTCACAATTGCTTTAAATACAGCAAGGCCAGTGAACTGCAGGTAAACTTTTCTTTAGACGGCGATACATTTACCATGCAATTGACAGACAATGGAATCGGTTTTCAACACGGTGAGCTCCAGGGCAGCGGAAACGGCTTGCGAAATATGGAAAAAAGAATGCAAAATGTTGGTGCTTCATTTCAATTGGATTCAATTTCGGGGAAAGGAACTTCGCTGAAATTTGAAGGGAGAATATTTTCCTGATCATCGTTTGTCGTCCTGTTCAGATATCTACTTTCATGTGATGTTCAACTTTATCGCTTTTTAGCAATTTTGCTTTCCGGTTGAACCGTTCTTCTTAACTTTAACGAACTCTTCTTCAATGAACAGATTTTTTGCAATTATTAAAGGTTCTATCCCGTTTGACGAGCATCCCTTATGCTGGCAGCGATTTCAGTCCAGGTTTCCCAAACAATTTTCAACCGGCAGCTTTCATTCCGGAAGTCTGATAGAAATATGGGGGGATTTTCACAGGGCAACCGGGACTGACGGACAGGAACTTTATCTGGTTGGTGAAATTTATGAAGCTCCGGGATTCCAAGTATCTCAGGACGGTATAAATTATCAGGAATTGACTAACTTTTTACTTTCGGCCATCATCAATAAGGGTTGGAGTTCACTCGACCAGCTGAATGGGCGTTTTACGCTGATCTATATGCAGCCTGGTCAACAGGTCGTCTCTGTTCGATCAGATCACATGGGCATTCAGCAATGTTACTATCACCAGGGCCGGGATTTTTTATTACTTGGTTCAGAAATTAAATACTTTTTCAACCATCCTCTTTGCCCATCTCAAATCGATTGGGTACAATCCTTAAAAAGACCCATTCCTTTTGTGGTTCTGGATGGCGAACGGAACTACAATGCCTGGTTTAAAGGAATCGACATGTTGCAGGAAGGACATCAGATGGATTATGACAGAAAAAAACACAAACTAACAACTGTTCGTTATTGGGATCCTTATAAGTCCGTTATGAACAACTCGTGGAATTCTTCCCGCCAGATCATGGAGTCTTACATGGAGCTGCTGGATGATTCTGTGCGGATCCGGTTGGGCAATGGAACTCAGGCTTATTCTTTTCTTAGCGGAGGCCTCGATTCGTCTGTGATCTGTGCCCTGGCCAATAAATACAAAGCTCTGGATACCTTTTCCATTGTCAGTCAAACTACATTGCTGGAGGGGACATCCGATTTCTGCGACCGTCTGGCGAAAGACCTGAACTTTAACAACAAGCAGTTTCTCATTCCCTACAACAATCTTTTACTGGATGTTGCATTATGGAAAAAAAGGATCTGGCGCGCTGAATCCCCTTATGCACATACTGACAGTCTGACTAAAACATTGCTGCATTATGCCATTGGTAAGTATCATGGAGATGTACCCTATGTGTTGACCGGTACCGGCAGCGATCAGCTGAACGGAGGGCTCACCCGTTGGATCGTAAATGATCCCGAAAACGCAGAAGAAAAATGGCCGCAACTTGCTGAGGCCATTTACCGCGAAGAAATTAAAAACGCCATTCAGGAAAAACATCCCGTTCTTTTTAATTGCAAACATTATTTCAGGAAAAATTTTATCAGCTCGTTATCCGAATACCAACTCGAACCGGTTCTTTTTCACTACTATCTTAAAAGCAATGTTTACATCAACCAGTTTACCTTGCAATGGGATGAAAACAGAGCAGCTTCTCATCACAAAAGAAGTGTCCGATATCCTTTTTTAGATTACCGCTTTCTCCCTTTTATTGCCGGTATTCCCGAAGAATTTCACAAGGATTTGTTTTACGATAAAGAGATCCTGCGACACCCTGGACCTGCATATCTTCCCGATTATATTTTAAATAAACCGAAAGCGCCGGCGCTCACTGGCCCTTATGACAAACGCGCCGTAATGTACCGGTTTTTACTTGAGCAGGATAATCACAAGCTGATCGCTGAGGCACTCGAAAAAAACAGCGATATCATAGACATCGATAAACTGCTGTTGGACTTCGAAGAAATAAAATATCAAAATCAACCTGTGAAATTCGAATACCTCATGCACGTGATCAATCTGGGTTTACTGGAACTTCTTCCCGGGCAGGATGAATCTGAGCTGGACATGGAAACAGATCTCGACGCTGCAATTGAAATGATGTATCCATGGTCCGCTGCTTCCGCACAATCCTGCAAGAACAAATTAAATATTCTCGAGGAAGCCGATATGCTTGAACTTCAGCTTTCTTTTGCACCTCAATGTTCCGTGGTTCAGGATATACTCCAAAAGAAATTTTATATCGTCAAAGACGAAATTCTGATTTATGAATTAGACGAATCCCAACAAGATTGGTTTTGTTTCATAAACCATATTGACAATTTGAAATCATGCAATTCCATACTTTCAGAATTGGATATTCACTTTGAATCCATCAGAGATCATTTCTACCTCTGTATCCGCGAAAAAATTCTTCAGCTCAGCCACCAGACCTCATGAAAACAAAAAAATCATTTCCGTTTATTCAACAAACCGGTATGATGGAGTGCGGACCGGCTTGTCTGGCCATGATCTTTAAATATTATGGATATTACAACATCCAACCATTTATATCCAAACTTGCAGAAGTCAGCACCTCAGGTGTCAATCTGTACAATCTGGCAGAAGTTGCGCAGCAATTCGGATTTCAGGCGGAGGCATATGAAATGGGCTACGAGCACCTCAACCAAATCAATCTTCCCTGCATAGCCCACTATGGTGGCATTCATTTCATTGTAATTTATAAAGTAAGCGATACGGAAGTGTGGATTGCTGATCCGGCATATGGAAAAGACAAATTAAGCAAGGAAGAATTTCTCAAACAATGGAATGGCATTGTATTGACCGTAGAGCCTGGTCCGGATATTTTTAAAAACAAAGACCTCGAAGAATCGGTTCAAGACTTTTTGAAAACCAGGCAATCGCTCTATTCCAAATTTTACAAACCGGTTCTGCAAACATTGCGCGGCGTGATCTGGCAAATCCTCATCGCAACCGGTATTCTGCAGCTCCTGGGCCTGGCTTTGCCATTTTTTACACAAACCATCGTCGATTATGTTTTGGTGAACCAGAATAAAAAATTATTAATGATCATCCTTCTGGGTATGGTCTGTACTTTTCTGGTTCAGGTATTGATCATGTATGCACGAAACATCTTGCTTGTGCACCTGAGGGTTCATTTTGAATTGCATTTTTTCAGCAATTTTTTTAAACACTTCATCTCCTTGTACCAGGGGTTTTATGACCGCAACAAACGGGAAGACTTCATGGTCAGGTTTCAGGAAAACATTACCATCCGTCAACTTGTAAATCCGACAGTCATTGAAAGCGTGGTTGATCTGTTATTCGTCTTGCTTTACGTTCCCATTTTATTGCTGTATAATTTTAAACTGGGGAGCATCGCATTTATTTTTGTCCTGATTTACTTTTTACTGACGCTGATATACACCCCCGTCATTCGCAGCCTGGTATATAAAGTATTCTACAAGAATCTGGAAACTCTTGGTGAGTTTCTGGACACTCTTTTAGGAATGCAGTCCGTAAAATTGCTTGCCATTGAAAACTTCAAATTCTGGCAATGGAAAAATAAATTTAAAAGAGCATTGAACGTAGTTATGGATGCAGAACGTAAAAGTGCATTGCTCCATTCCATACAGAAATCCGTATATTTTATGAGTCAGCTTGCGGTATTCTGGATAGGCGCTTATATGACTTTTAATCAGGAAATTACCATCGGACAATATCTGGCGATGACGGCGATTTTTTTATTGATCCTGAATTCGCTGAACAACCTCTCTTTGGTGTGGTATAATTTAACCGAACTGTCCGTGAGCCTCAACAGACTGAATGATGTGCTGCTTCAGGAAACAGAAAATGCTTCGATACTTGACAAAGTCAATCAATTTGAAACCTTTCCACTGGAGATCAATAATCTTCATTTTAAATACCTGCAAAGTCAGCCGGAATACGTCTTGAATAATATTTCATTAAAAATAAAACAAGGAGAACACATTGGCATCGCCGGTAGAAATGGATCGGGCAAAACGACATTGGTCAGATTGTTGCTCAACTTATACCCGCATTACGAAGGACAGATCAAATTAGGCCAGCACGAACTCCGGCAATTGAATCCGACCGTTCTGAGAAAAAAAATATTTCTGTTCCCTCAGGAAATATACGTTTTTAACGGAAGCATTCGCGAGAACATCCAATATGGCAATCTGAATGCCAGCATGGATGAGATTATTCAGGCAGCCAAACTTGCTGATCTTCACGACTTTGTTTCTGCTCAATACCTTGGATATAATTATAAAATCGGAGATCTGGGAGCTAATCTTTCGGGTGGACAAAATTAAAAATTGGATTTGCAAGATTGTTTTTATCGGATCCCGACCTGATCATACTCGATGAAGCCAGCAGCATGCTCGACGTTGAGGCAGAAAAAAGGATTATGGATCATCTAAAACGTCATTTCAAAGATAAAACCATCATCAGTATAGCTCATCGTATGCAAACATTAAAAAATGCTGACAGGATATTGGTCATTGAAAAAGGCGAAATCGCAGAAGAAGGGCCGCATGAAGAATTAATGAAAAAAGAACAGGGCATCTATGCAAACTTTATGAAAACTTACATCGATTATTGATAAGTTATCCGGACATGGAAATCAAAGAACAAAATCAAATTGAGGGACTGGAACCACAACAATACCAGAGAATGTATTGGGAAGACGACGTCCCCGTTAAGGATCTCAGAAAAGGAATGATCCGAAAATTGTATTACTTTGCCATAGGCTTGTTTGTTATGATCCTATTGGTAGCTTCCATTGTTCGCTTTCCCGATCAGATTGAATTGCCTTTTATTTTAAAAACCAACGAGCCTGAAACCACCTATAAGTTTCCCTTTCCGGTATATGTCGATGAGGTCTATAAGCAAACGAAAGATACTGTTCAAGCCGGAAGTCCTCTTATTCGAATCAGTTCTCCGGAAATTGTCGATATGATTTATGCACTGGAAGATTCGCGTACTTCTACAGCTTTATTTGAAAGTCATCAGACACAAATGCAGGAGAAACAAAAAGAAATTTTGAAAACCAAGATCCGCCAGAATGAAATTCTAAAAATTGAATTGCTAAAACGCTGGAACACTACCCGGAAAAACTGGGAATTGCTTTCTGAAAAATTACTGCTCGACTGGAAAGATGCACAACAACGACTGCATGCTTATCAAAATCTGGTAAACGAAGGCATGAGTTCCAAATTTGATTTAAAAGATCGCGAATTGCTTGAAATAAAAGCACGCGAGGCCTTAAATTCTGGCAGAAGTCAATATCAATTGGACAGCAGCCGTGCTTTGCTAGAACTTAAAAATTTGAATCTGGATATCCATAATGCAAACTCCGAAATAGACCATCTTGAATTGGCTTCGCAAGAACAGGATCTTCAGCTAAAAAGCAAACTCCAGCTCAATCAACAAAAACTTTTGCAATCATTTGGTCCTTTTGAAATATCAGATGGAAGTATCGTGTTGAAAGCTTCACATCCGGGGATGGTGAGCTATATGTTTGAAGGTGAGAAAGAAATTAAAGAAGGAATGACCGTTTTGAAGATCAGTTCACACAATTCTACCGATTATGCTTTTATCAAATGTCCGCCGGGCATTGCCGGTAAAATTAAAATTGGGCAACAGGCCCATTTAAAAGTGGCCAGCTTTCCCTTTTACGAATGGGGAACGCTTACAGCTTCGGTATCAGAAATCAGTCAGAGTGCAGACGAAGCAGGACAATTCAATCTAAAACTGAGTATTGAAAATAATAATAAGCTGCAATCTTTGCTCATCCCGGGATTGAACGGCACAGCAGTTGTGCTCATCGATGAGAAAACCTTATTGCAATACTTTTTCAGAAATGTGAAGAAGAATTATCATCGGTTTATGGAGGGGTAGACCTGTCGCCCCGATGGGGCTGATCTCCCATTATCCTTCTGTTTCTTTTGCAACATCTTTTTGGTTGGTTATAAAGACAAATTTAAATTTTTTTGAGGTTTAATTCGGCTTCTGGTTCGCTGGCAAGATTGGCTCTTTTTTTACTTGAATCCCGGCTTACGTGGGTTTCGCTCCTACGGAGCTGGTATTTATTTTTTTGACTGCTATTGACCTGTCGCCCCGATGGGGCTGATCTCCCGGTCGCTGTTCGGATTCTTTCCGACATCTATTTGGTTGGTTATAAAAACAAAATTAAGCTTTTTTGAGGTTTGATTCAGCCTCTGGTTCGCTGGCAAGATTGTCTCTTTTTTTACTTGAATCCCGGCTTACGTGGGTTTCGCTCCTACGGAGCTGGTATTTATTTTTTTGATGACTGCTATTGACCTGTCGCCCCGATGGGGCTGATCTCCCGGTCGCTGTTCGGATTCTTTCCGACATCTATTTGGTTGGTTATAAAAACAAAATTAAGCTTTTTTGAGGTTTGATTCAGCCTCTGGTTCGCTGGCAAGATTGTCTCTTTTTTTACTTGAATCCCGGCTTACGTGGGTTTCGCTCCTACGGAGCTGGTATTTATTTTTTTGACTGCTATTGACCTGTCGCCCCGATGGGGCTGATCTCCCATTATCGTTCTGTTTCTTTTGCAACATTTTTTTGGTTGGCTATACAATATAATCAACAATCTTCTCTCTCCTCCTTAAGCTCCGTAGGAGCGACATGTCAATAGAATCAACATTCATCCCTCTCCTCTTTGAGCTCCGTAGGAGCGACACTATAGTCATCAAATATATATTCCGGCTTGAAATCAATTTCGTACACCTTCAAAAAATCAATGTATTCTTCCCTGAATGTTTTCTTTTTATGGTGAGCTTCCTGATTCAGGATATATTTTGCAATGGTTGCTATCTGGGATTGGCCAATTGTAAAGGCTCCATAGCCAGTCTGCCATTCAAATTTTCCCACTACATGTTTATTTTCATTGACCCATCTGGATGAATTGGATTTTATGTCCCGAATTAATTCAGAAAGATTGCAATCAGGTTTTATTCCAATGAGAATGTGCACATGGTCTGGCATTCCGTTAATGATCATTAATTTTTGATTCTTATTTGTAACGATGCCCGTGATGTATTGATACAATTTTTCCTTCCATTTTGTAGAAATGATATTGGTTCTGCCTTTTACTGCAAATACTACATGAACGTATAATTGTGTATAGGTATTAGCCATTTTTCTCCCTAGGTTTCGCTCCTACGGAGCTGGTATTTATTTTTTTGACTGCTATTGACCTGTCGCCCCGATGGGGCTGATCTCCCGGTCGCTGTTCTGATTTTCTCCAACATTTTTTTGGTTGGCTATAAAAACAAATTTAAATTTTTTTGAGGTTTAATTCGGCTTCTGGTTCGCTGGCAAGATTGGCTTTTTTTTTACTTGAATCCCGGCTTACGTGGGTTTCGCTCCTACGGAGCTGGTATTTATTTTTTTGATGACTGCTATTGACCTGTCGCCCCGATGGGGCTGATTTCCCGATCGCTGTTCGGATTCTTTCCGACATCTATTTGGTTGGTTATAAAAACAAAATTAAGCTTTTTTGAGGTTTGATTCAGCCTCTGGTTCGCTGGCAAGATTGGCTTTTTTATTTACTTGACTCCTGGCTTGTCTTGGTTTCGCTCCTACGGAGCTGGCATTTATTTTTTTGATGACTGCTATTGACCTGTCGCCCAGATGGGGCTGATCTCCCTTCCGATGTCCTGATTTTCTCCAACATTTTTTTGGTTGGCTATAAAAACAAATTTAAATTTTTTTGAGGTTTAATTCGGCTACTGGTTCGCTGGCAAGATTATCTCTTTTTTTTACTTGACTCCTGGCTTGTGTTGGTTTCGCTCCTACGGAGCTGGTATGTTTTTTTTGAATGCTATTGACCTGTCGCCCCGATGGGGCTGATTTCCCGGTCGATGTTCGGATTCTTTCCAACATCTTTTTGCTTGGTTATAAAGACAAATTTAAATTTTTTTGAGGTTTAATTCGGCTTCTGGTTCGCTGGCAAGATTGGCTTTTTTATTTACTTGACTCCTGGCTTGTGTTGGTTTCGCTCCTACGGAGCTGGTATATTTTTTTTGAATGCTATTGACCTGACACCCCGATGGGGCTGATCTCTCTTCCGATGTCCTGATTTTCTCCAACATTTTTTTGGTTGGCTATAAAATGTAATCAGCAATCGTCATTCTGATTTTTAAGCTCCGTAGGAGCGATATGTCAATAGAATCAACATTCAGTCCTCTCCTCTTTGAGCTCCGTAGGAGCGACACTATAGTCATCAAAGATATATTCCAGGTGTAATTTTTGTACTTTCATCAAACTAAAAAACCCCGGTTTCATCCCGGGGTTCAGTTCTTTTTCTTAGAGGTGTAATTACAAAGTATTTAAAAAATCCTTGATCTCCTGAAGCGTTTTAATTTCAAGTTCGATAACTACTTTATCATCCGCGATGATATCTTTTTCAAGGTAACCCAGGTAATATCCTTTGTTCCCTTTTCCAATCATAATATAATAGACCGGCTCGCCAACCGGCAATGGACCAAAGCAGACCTCTTCTTTGGATCCCTTGCAGCAGGGTTGAATGACTACCATGTAGTTTTTGAATACCGCAAATGCTTCCAAATTCACAACGTCACCGTTGGAGGGGCCATGCGCGATGAGACATGGAATCCCGAGCGGCTTGTCGTTTAGTTTGCTGAAGTAATCGCAATTGACCCAGCCCAATTTCTTCGGAAAACATTCCATCCCAAGAACATCGCGGCCTGTAGAGTCCGGTGTCCATTCTGCAAAAAATACATTGTTCTGCGTTTGAGGGTCTCCATCGGCTTCTATCCAGTTGATCCCATTGTTGGTTTCCTCCCCATAAAATAACTCCATTCCGGGGTTGAAATTTCCTCCAGGAACCGATAGCCTGAGCACATATCCTCGCGCTGGATCAATCGTTAATTCTTTGCCATCACAAAATGCTCGCACATTGGCCATCCCTCCAGACTCTATGATTTTATCACCTGAAGAAGTTCCTGCCAAGTGACTTACCATTTGTGTTTTGTTGCGAACCAGCTCAACTTCAATTTGAATTATTTTACCAGTGACCAGACTTCCATTTAGTAAAAAACTATTCCCCTGAAATTCAATGCCACTTCCATCCGGAAAAAAGTAGCCTCCACCCCAATCAGAAAAAATTTCAAACCGGTACGCATCGGGTTTTAAATCCTGCAATGAAACTTTGGAAATGTCACGTGAATAACTGAATGTGCTTGATTCATTGTCGGGAATAAACGTATCTTCATTCTCACAAGATACCAAACCCAAACATCCGATCAATCCCATCGACCAGATGAAAAAATACAATTTAGATGTTCTCATAATGATTTATTTTTGTTTAGATATCCTAATGACTGTTCGTTGATGTATTTTGTTTCTTCTGATTCAGAAATTTTTTCGAAAACCAACTCTCGCCTGAAAACTCTGGTATTTTTGATCGAAAGGATAAGCGTCCGCATTAAAGGGTTTTAAATAATAATGAATTCCTGGTTCTACAAACCATTTCCATTGATCGGTAATTCGACCACTTGCAGAAACGTGAAAACTGAAATAGGGTATGATTTTGCGATCAAATAACCTGATACCCCCCACATTTTCAAAAGCCATCGGCTCAGAAAATTCATTCAAAATTTTTCCCTGATGGGAACTCCACAAATTGAGACCAACACCGGGTTGCAATCCGAATTCAAGATTTTTCCATTTCCAATGGTAATTCAACATCAATGGTATGTTGAACTGATGGTGATAGTTGTGATTTTTGATCAAACGAAATCCATTGATGGTGTCTATATACAACAACTTGCCATCGCGATACACCGAAGTGATTCTGGTTTCACGGCTGTTTGATTGAAGCTGTTCGTACATCAAAAGATACTCCAGGCCCAATTTAACAGACCAATGCCCTTTGCTGAACACTCCTCTGACTCCTGCAGTCAATCCGGTCCGGACAGACTCCGTGGCTTCTCTTTTTTCCTGGTAGGCTTTTAAGTCGCCTTGCTTATCGTGCAACTGAAATGGACTGTATGCAGGCCCAGCATAAATTTCGATGCCCCAATTTGCATTCGACTTGTGAAACTGGTAACATTTTATTCCCGAATTGCCTGTGTAGAGTTCAGACGTTTCTGGTTTGGTGGTTTGTTGCTGGTAAATTAATTCAAAAGGCAAGGGTAAAACTGCTAAACCAATCATTCTTATGAATCCCTTTTCTTGAAAATATTCATCGCTTTCTAAGGATGATATCTGTGGTGCCGCCGAAGCAGTATTTTCAATAACCTTCGCCCTTATATTGTCCTGTTTTTCTGTTGTTTTACTTCCCTGGTCAGTTTTGTTAGTATGTTTTTGAAATTTAACAGCCTTTTCATTCTGGACGAGTATGGAAGAGGCATGATTCGTAAGACCGGATTGAAGAATTGATGTGTTTTGGGTTTGTGTATTCATCGCTTGCCCGGCCTGTTGAAGATCATCTGCTTTCTTTATAGATTCAATGTTTTCCTGAGCTTTGTTGCTTTGGACGGAAACATTGCTTTCTTTTGTTATGGCTGGTCCTTCTGTATATAAATCAGTAAAATACCATGCCGAAATGAGTAATGTACCTCCAAGCACGCACCACCAGAGCCATAGAAATCTTTTTTTGGATTTCTGAGGTAAATGAAGTTTTACCTGATCCCAAATAGCATCCGGAACTGCTTTTTCATGTCTTTCGGACAAGGTTTTTAAATGATCCTTCCAGTCTTGTTTCATGCCGGTAATTTTAAATTTGGGTACAAAGAGTGAATTCTTTGATATAAAAACTGTTTTGCTTTATGGAGCTGCGACCTACAGCTAACCTCTTTTATTTTCAACAGCGTTGCAATTTCTTCATAAGAGTATCCCTCGATAATCGATAAATTAAAAACGGTTCGATAACCTATGGGCATGCTTTTTAATATTTGTTCAAATGCCTGGTAGTCCAAAGAATAAAAAATATCTGGCTCCACTTGTATTTCAGGAACCAAAGTTTCCGAACCATTTAATACTTCCGGTCCGTGAGCCTGAATCTTGGACAAGCAAGTATTGACAATGATTCGACGGATCCAGGCACCCAATGGACCCGAATGTCTCCAGGATTGAAGATTTTGAAAAATTTTGATAAATCCTTCCTGCAAGGCATCCTCCGCTTCTGCGGTATGAGCTATATATCTATGGCATAGCCCCAACATTTTAGGTGCATATGATGAATAAAGCTCCTTACAGGCCTTTTGATCGCCTTCCAGACACTTTCGAACCAATTCCACTTCCTGCATGCTGCAATATGACTGTATTTTAATTCCATTTGTTGCCTGGCGGGTGAATTTTTTTCGTCCCGATAAAATAAAGCTCACTATTTCATTTCTTAAGAACTATGCCATTTTATCGGGATTTTGGCCTTAATGGTAATTCGAGACCTCATTCTCCGGTTCCCGTGAGTTAAATATTGTTAGCCGATGACCATGTTTTTTTAAGCGTTATCATGTTGATGCGAAATTCCTGCCTGAACGACAAGATTTTTATAAAGCTAAATAGTTCCATTTCGGGCGGGAAGGTGCGGGGTTTTCTTTTCAGTGAGGCTCCGGCAGATCATGCGGATTACAAAGAATGGGTAGTTTCTTTTTTGACGTTTCGATGCTTGAACTGTTCAACTCTCCTATGGTCTTACGCCTGTTGTTCTCTACTTTGAACTCTGAATTTCCCACTTTCTCTCGAATTGTCAACATTACTCTTTACACTTTCTTAAGCCTTAGGCCTTCAGCCTATGGGCATGAATCTTTGCATTCTGCGTTTTCAGATTTTATCCACTTTCATGTGATCAAAAGCCAAATAGAGGCCATCTACATTTGTGACATCATTTAACAAAATAATTAAACCATGTCTTTTTTATCAAACTTCCTGACCACTTCCGTAAAAACCGAACCGCTATCATTTTTGAAGAATTGTTTTCACCAAAAGGGATTAAAAAAATCTGATTATGCACAACTCGAAAAGATATTGCTTGAATTGAATTCAAATGCAATGCCTTCCGAAACAATGGATTCTATACGATCGCTTTTCAATGAAAAATTTCTATCCAACACCATCCAGGGATTTGCCATACGCAAACCCTTTGGATATTCCGGTGATTTTAAAATCATCGATATGATTTATACAGAACATAAATCGGAACTTCCTGAATATTATGGATGGGATGATTTTTTTCATACGCAGCCTGCACCCATTGCCGTGAGAAACCGAAAAACGTATTTCAAAAACCTGATGGCTGATAAATTAAAGAATGGTCCCGTCCGCCTTTTAAATGTGGCCAGTGGTCCTGCACGCGATCTTTGCGAAGTGTATATGAATTGTGCTGATCCCGCGATGCTCCAAACCGATTGCGTCGAGTTGGATCCCCATGCCATCGAATTTGCAGAAAAACTTTGTTCGAAATACAATCGTCAAATTCGCTTTCACAATAAAAATATACTTCGGTTTTCATCTGAAGAAAAATTTGACATCGTCTGGTCCGCCGGTTTGTTTGATTATTTCGAGGACAGAATCTTTATCCTTGCACTTAAAAAATTTCGCAACTTCCTCAAACCCGGTGGCGAAATTGTCATCGGCAATTTCAGCCAGAATAATCCAAGCAAAGCGTATATGGAATTGTTTGGCGATTGGTTTTTGATCCACCGGAGTCCGGAGCAATTGTTGTCCCTTGCGATGAATGCCGGATTTAAAGAAGAACAGATCAGCATCAAAAAAGAACCCCTGGGTGTAAATCTTTTTATGCACATTCAATGCTAAGCTGTATCATTAACATGTTGTACTGTGAGCCTGATCCCTCAGTTTATCTACTTTTATGTGATGCACTTTCATTTTGAGCTGCAGTAATTTTGTGGTACTTTATTTATTTATCCACCTTTTAAAATTATATTTATGAAAAAACTTACCAGGGTTCAACTCGCATCCATTGCGGCTGGAGGTCCTTATCTCCAATAATCTGATTGTGATCTCAATTTATAAAAAATCGGTAATGAAAAAATTAAGCCACAAGCAAATCGCCTCCATACTGGCCGGAGGACCAAATTTAAATTAGTCAGAATAAAAATACTAATTTGTAATTTTACGAAAAGCTGGTAATATGCAAAAGATCCGAATTGCCCTTGTAGAAGACGATCCAGACATCCGGTCCTCGATGGTCGAACTTATTTCTCTGGCGGATGATCTCATCTGCAATAAACAGTTTGAGCGTGCCGAGGATTTTTCAAAAGCATTTCCGGACATGATGGTCGATGTCGTGCTGATGGATATTACACTCCCGGGGATGTCGGGCATCCAATGCGTCAGGGAATGCAAACCCAAGCGTCCGGACATTCAGTTTCTGATGTGTACTTCCCACAACGATGCCGAACGAACTTTTGATTCGCTGTGTGCAGGCGCAACCGGCTACATCCTCAAAAATTCCAGTCCGGAACAGGTCTTCCAGGCCATACGCGATATTTATAATGGAGGCTCTCCCATGTCTTCCGAAATTGCACGAATGGTCGTAAGCTCCTTTCCCAACAAAAAGACCGACCACGTGCTGCTCGATAGTTTCACTACGAGAGAACAAGAAATCCTCCATGCGCTCGCCAAAGGTCTTTCCTACAAAGAAATTGCAGATCAGCTCTTCATCAGCATCGAAACCGTACGCACTTACCTCCGTAAAATCTACGAAAAGCTGCAGGTGCATTCGAAGGTTGAGGCCTTGAATAAAGTATTTCCTAAGTAGAGCGCTTTTAAGTCCACTTATTCAATCCAATCAGTTTCCAACCCAATGGCTATATTTCTCTTTGTGTTTAACCAGATCCTGTAACTACCCTCCACTTTTATATGCTTAAGCAGACTGTTTGATTTAAGCTGAATAAATAATCGTATTATTTAAGCTTAAGTACGGGTCTGATCATTATCAAAAATTTTAATAAGAATAAGTTTTCATCTTTGTAAGCGTCTCCGCGAATTTGTTTTGAACGTTTCCAAACGAGCGATCCAATATTTAGGGGTTAATATGTACCAACCAGGGATTGTAAATATTTGTAATACCCAGAAATACATATACCTAACTAAATAAGATTGGTTTTTAATAATCGGCATATTTTATGCCGATTATTGCTAAATTTGGGAGCTAATGGTTTTGAAATATACGAGTATATGGGAGTTCAAGCCAATTTTACAACAGAACCGACTTAGCACATGAATCAAAGAACAAGATAATTATAATTAATATGAGTAAAATATTATTTATCCTAAGGAGTTTAATCTTGTTGCTTACAACTCTACAATTCACTTCTTGCAAGGGACAAGTAAAAGAAAAATCTGTTACTGATACAATTCAAAATCAAGTAAACACCCAACCACTCATTTTAAAACAAAGCACTACATTTCCTCAAATTCACACCAACTTAAATGGAATGGTAAGAGAGTTTGTAAGGACAATGCATCAAGACAATAAAGGGAATTATTGGTTTGGAACAAATGGTGATGGGATTATACGCTATGATGGAAAAATACTTGAAAAAATCACTGTTGCAGGAATCAGCCCACTTTTTAGGGTTTTAGAGATTGTAGAAGACAACGTAGGTAATATTTGGTTTGGAACATCCGAAGGACTCATAAAATACGATGGTGTAAAATTTAAGACATTTTCATTCAAAGAAGGACTGCCCGGTGTGGTTGCGGAAATTTGGGGTTTAACAATTGACAAAAACGGACTTATTTGGGTTGGGGCGACAGGAGGAGTTTGTCATTTTAACGGTGAAAAGTTTATACCATTTTCTTTGCCAGTTTCAAAAGTCGAAAATGCAAAACCAATGCTATCTGACAAATTGGTTTTTAAAATCATTGAAGACAAGAATGGAAATATGTGGTTTGCTACTGATGGGAATGGGATTTTTAAATATAAAAATGGAGAATTTATTCATTTAACCGCTAAAAATGAGCTTACCGATAATAACGTTGCAGATATCTTAGAAGACAAACAAGGAAATATTTGGATTGGAACTTTTAATGGCGGTGTGAGCAAATTTGATGGTAAAACATATACCAACTTCACAAAGGATGGAATTATTGTAGGTGTAGAAACTTATAATTTTTATGAAGATAGCAAAGGTAATATTTGGTTTACGGCAGAAGGCTCTGGTGTTTACCGATATGATGGCAATAATTTCAAACAATTCACAACTGAATATGGCTTAACATCTAATGTTACACAAAGTATTCTTGAAGATAACAAGGGACAAGTTTGGTTTGGAAGCTGGCAAGGACTATGCATTTTTGATGAAGAAAAATTTATGGACGCTAAACACAAAGAGCCTTGGACGAACTAAAAACTGGCTATAACAGCACCTACAAAAAATTGGCGGTTCTGTGTTTAAGTGAAGTTTTGTGCTTCCAACCAAGTTCAGTGGCGACAGACAGTTTCCGTTTCCGAAATTGCCAACTTCTTGTAGCTGTAAAACGTTAAGGGCAATTTTACAGACACCGCGAACAAATAGACAAACAGACCTTAATATAATAAAATGAATAACTATTTAATTCTTGGAGCACTTGTTATGGGTTTGACAACCTCTTGCTCAAATTCAAATCAGTCTAAAAACGCTGACAAAGCAATCAACCAAAGTGTAGCAACAAATGACACCATCAAAACCAATGAAAATATGATTACTCAAAAAATAACCCCTTCAATTTGGGTCGAAACGACAGATGCAAAAGCAGTTGCCGAGTATTATCTTTCAATATTTAAAGACGGTAAACTAAAAGAACACCACAAATACACAAACCCAACAGAAGCTGGAGGCGGAAACTTTGAAACAGCCATTATTGAAATTGCTGGTATGGAATTAAGCATTTTAGCAGCAGGTCCATTTCAAAAATTTAATGAATCAGTTTCATTGGTTATTAACACTAAAGACCAAGCAGAAACAGATTACTATTGGAATGCCTTAACTAAAAATGGCGGACAAGAAAGCTCATGTGGTTGGTGCAAAGACAAATATGGCTTATCGTGGCAGGTAGTTCCTGTTGAGTATTTTGACCTTATAAACAATGTTGACCCAAAGGTTAGAGAAAAGGCAATGAAGATTACATTGCAACAAAAGAAAATTATCTTAGCAGAACTAAAATAAAAACTGCACAAAACAGCTTCTACCCAAAAGTGGCGGTTCAGTGCCCGCCCTTACCGAACGGGCACGTTCGGGCGGGGTTACATCAAGCCTTGTGTCCGCCTCAGGCGGAATTGTGCTTGGTTGACAGTGAAGTGCTCCGATCCCGATGGCTGTCGTGACGCCACCTTCGGGTAGCAGCAAACCGTTGTATGCCATTTAAAACATAAATTAAAATATTTAAGCGAATCTTAAGAAAACACTCATCAAAAATCAATGAAACTCTAAAGACATTTGTATTATGAGAATACTGATAGTAGAGGATGAATATGGAATAGCTGCTTTTCTTAAACAAGGATTAGAGGAAGAGTCTTTTGCAGTTGATGTAGCGGAAGAAGGTAAAAAAGGACTTCAATTAGCCCTCTCTGGTGAATATGACCTTTTACTATTAGACTGGATGCTTCCTGGTCTAAGCGGTATTGAAATTTGTCGCCAGTTTCGTAAAGAATACGAATCTACTCCTATTATCTTTCTAACGGCCAAAGACACTCTTGATGAAACAATTTTCGGTTTGCAATCTGGAGCAAATGATTATATCAAAAAACCGTTTCATTTCGAAGAACTATTAGAAAGAATCAAAGTTCAACTCAGGCCAAAATCTGGAGAACATTCTGTATTTGTGCTGGGAAACATTACCCTCAACACTGAAACCCATCAGGTACACAAAGGTGATCAGGAAATAAACCTAACACAGAAGGAATTTGCCTTGCTTGAGTTTCTTATGCGAAACAAAGGTAAAGTTTGTAGGAGAACCCGAATTATTGAGAGTGTATGGGATATTCATTTCGATTACAATTCCAGTGTAATTGATGTATATATCAATGCCTTGCGTAAGAAGTTAATGCTCACAAACGAGGAAAATTACATTCAAACGATCAGAGGAGTCGGGTACACGGCCAAAGAAGTATGAATCTCAATTTTAAAGACAGAATAGCATTTAATTACATGATCGCCACAGCATTGATCATGGCAGTTGTTTTCGGGGCAATCTACTTCGTAGTTCATGAAAAAGTAGTCAACAACTTGGACAATGACCTTTCTTATGAAGCTAAAAAGCATACCGGTGAGATCAAAATAATTGGTGACAGCATCATATTCAAGAACAAAGCAGAATGGGAAGAAAGGGAACATACAGAAATTCAGGTCAATCCCGTTTTCATTCAACTGATCGACAAACAGGGGAATTTGATGGATAAGGCCCCGAATCTTAAAGAAGATTATCTGCCCTTTAATGCCTCCAAATTTGGAGGTCATTTTGACGCACGATTAAATAACCGAACCATACGCCAGGTTCAACTACCAATAGAGCAAAACGGAAAAATTAAAGGATATATTCTGGCTGCCATGTCTTCAGAGGCAGCACAATCAGTATTGCTTCGTTTGAGAAATGTATTGATTGTCTCATTTCTAATTGTACTGGGATGCTTGTATTTTATCTCACGCTTGCTAGCTGGAAGAAGTATAAAACCGGTTCAGGACGTTACAAAAACTATTTCTCGAATTACTAAAAATAACCTGAAAGAAAGGGTGGCCTTGCCTGCAAATAGAGATGAAATCCACGAGTTATCATCCAATTTTAATGCATTACTTGAACGCATTGAAAATGCCATCGAACGAGAGCGGCAATTTACTTCTGATGCCTCTCACGAGCTAAGAACGCCTTTGGCCACACTTAGAGGCACATTAGAGGTGCTCATAAGGAAGCCACGGACACAAGATGAGTATGAATCTAAAATAAAGTATAGTCTGTCAGAGATTGAGAGAATGACAAATACACTAGAGCAGTTGTTACTTCTCGCTCGCCTAGATTCACAAGTTGCACAAAAAGAAATCAACTTTTCATCCCTGCCGTCAATCATTGATGAATCTTTGACCCACTTTAAAAGTCAAATAATTGCAAAAAACCTCACAATACAATTTGTTTTCGATAAGAATAAAGCGTTTCTAGTTCGTAGCTATTACACCAATCTCATCGTAGATAACCTATTGAGCAACGCTATCAAGTATTCAAATAAAAATTCTACCATAAGTATTAGTTTGAATGAACAAAGAAATCATGTGAATTTCACCATTCAGGATGAAGGTATTGGCATCAAAGAAAGTGACTTAAATCATATCTATGAGAATTTTTATCGGTCGGAAGCATTGAATCATAAAGATATTTCGGGTAATGGCTTGGGATTGTCCATTGTGAAGAAAAGTGCCGATGCAATAGACGCCAAGGTAAAGATCGAAAGTACGTTAGACAAAGGCACAACCGTAACCGTCATTTTCTAAAACAACCGCATTATATATGACAGATCCAGTAGACAATTATTTAGAAAATCATTTCATACACAGAAGCAACTGGTTACGTGCCGCTGTTTTAGGTGCTAATGATGGAATACTTTCTACGGCCAGTTTGGCCATTGGAGTTGCCACAGCAAGTTCTTCCCGCGAATCGATCATTCTCGCAACTTTAGCAGGCTTAGTAGCTGGAGCACTTTCAATGGCAGCAGGCGAATACGTTTCTGTGAGTTCTCAAACGGATGTAGAAAAAGCAGATATTGAAAGGGAAAAACAAGAGCTTAAAGAAATGTCAGAATTTGAGTTGCAAAGATTGACGGATATTTATGAGCAACGAGGGTTAAAAAAAGAAACGGCTAAGTTGGTTGCAAAAGAACTCACCGAAAAAGATGCACTTGCTGCCCACGTTAGAGATGAATTAGGTATAAATGAAATAAGCCAAGCCAAGCCTCTTCAAGCTGCTTGGGCTTCTGGCGCTGCATTTAGTGCTGGTGGTATTTTACCCTTATTGGTAACACTATGTATGCCGTTAGACCACATGGTGTATTACCTCTATAGCTTTGCTATCTTCTTTCTGATCATATTAGGGATATTGGCGGCCAAGACAGGCGGATCAAGTATTAAAAATGCCATCATTAGGATAACTTTCTGGGGCACCATTGCGATGGGTTTAACAGCCTTAGTAGGTCATCTCTTTGGTGTAAGCCTAAGCTAGGCTATCGTTTTAATGAAATCTTAAGAAAGGCTTGAGAAAAGCCTTAGACACCCCCCTCTACATTTGATATGTAATTAAACAGGACATATCAATGTTAGAAAAAATCATCCAGTATAGCATACATCACAAGCTGATTGTGCTGTTATTTTCAGCAGGAATCATTGTTTTTGGTTTCTATTCTTTATCTGAGATTCCAATTGGCGCTGTTCCTGATGTAACCAATAATCAAGTTCAGATCATAACAACGTCAAGAAGCCTTGCCACAGAAGATGTAGAAAAATTCCTAACCTATCCTGTGGAGTTGGAGATGGCCAATCTTCCAAATGTAAAGGAAATTAGATCAGTCTCCAAATTTGGACTCTCGGTAGTGACTGTTGTCTTTAACGACAAAATTGGAACTTATCTCCCAAGACAATTAATAGCAGAAAAGATAAAGGCTGCCGAAGAAAAAATCCCAGCAGGTTTTGGCAAGCCATTTATGGGACCCATAACTACAGGTCTTGGCGAAATTTATCAATACGTTATTGAAGTCGATTCTGCATATAGGTATGAGTATTCCCTATCTGATATTCGCACCATACAGGATTGGGTGGTTAGGCGACAGCTCTCCGGAATACCAGGAGTTGTTGAAGTGAATACATGGGGAGGTTATCTGAAGCAATACGAAGTGGCACTAAATCCTGAAAAGCTTAGAGGCTTAAACATCTCAGTAACTCAGGTTTTTTCCTCTCTAGAAAAGAACAATAGTGTAGCAGGTGGTGGATATATTGAAAAAACGAATCAAACCTATTTTATCAGAGGAGAAGGGTTGGTTGGTTCTTTACAGGACATTGAAGATATAGTGATTGAGAATAGAAATGGCACTCCTATCTTCATTAAGGATGTTGCCACAGTTGGTTTTGGTCATGCCACACGTTTTGGATCAATTACAGGAAATGGCGAGGGAGAAAAAGTTCTTGGTCAGGTTATGATGCTGAAGGGTGCTAACTCAAAGGCAGTGATAAATGCAGTAAAAGAAAGAGTTGATCAAATCGCACCTTCTTTGCCTCCTGGTATCACCATCAACCCCTTCCTGGAAAGAAGTGAACTCATAGGCAAAACAACATTCACAATTGCAGAAAATCTCATTCTGGGATGTTTGATTGTCATTTTCGTAGTGGTGTTGTTATTAGGAAATATACGTTCAGGTTTAGTTGTTGCCTCTGTTATACCCATGTGTTTGCTTTTTGCACTCTCGCTCATGTACATCTTTGGCGTGGATGCAAATCTAATGAGCCTTGGAGCAATAGATTTTGGTATTATCATCGATGGAGCGGTCATTATTGTGGAGTTCATTGCTTTCAAGATTACAGCAGAGCAATCCAAACTGATGGAACTGCCTAAAAACGAAAGACAGAATTTTATTGATAACATTACTCACCTTGGTGCAAGTAAAATGATGCACTCGGCAGTCTTTGGACAGCTCATCATCATCATTGTATTCATTCCAATCCTCTCTTTGGTAGGCGTTGAAGGTAAGATGTTTAGACCGATGGCCCTTGTGTTCTCCTTTGCGTTGACAGGAGCTATGATCCTTTGATTTCCCTTTTAGTCATTGTTGGCTTTTTATTTACCCGAATGGGAGGCGAATTTGTCCCCACTCTGGATGAGGGTGATTTTGTAATACAACCGGTATTAAAAACTGGAACGTCATTAAGCAATACAGTGCTTGCAACCACCCGCATTGAAAAGATTCTAAAAAGTTTCCCTGAAGTCGATCAAGTGGTAAGTAGGATCGGTGCAGCCGAGGTTCCTACAGACCCCATGTCAATGGAAGAAAGTGACGTCATAATCAAGCTAAGACCGAAGGAAGAGTGGGTTTCTGCCCATAGCAAGGACGAATTAGCGGATAAATTCAAACAAGCATTAACAAAAATTCCTGGAGTAGATTTTGAATTTACCCAACCAATTGAAATGCGCTTTAACGAATTGATTACTGGAGTTCGTGCAGATTTAGCTATCAAGATTTTTGGTGAGGATTTGGATATTCTATACCAAAAGGCTTTAGAAATAGAAAAGGCCATTCATAATGTGGATGGTGCAGCCGACATTATTATAGAAAAAGTTGCAGGACTTCCCCAAATGTCAGTAAAGTACGACAGACGAAAAATAGCAAAATATGGGTTGAATGTCGAAGACCTTAATAGCCTTATTGAAATGGGATTTGCCGGAAAACCTGCCGGAACAGTCTTCGAAGGTGAGAAACAATTCGATTTAGTAGTAAGGTTTGACACAGAACACCACAAAGATATTCAAGACATTGAAACAGCAACCGTTCAATTACCTAACGGCACTCAACTACCGTTGAGTGAATTTGCGACCATTTCATACACAAAAGGACCTGCGAAAATTTCAAGAGATAATACAAAAAGAAGGATTGTGGTTGGAGTCAACGTTAGAGGCCGTGATTTGGAATCTGTAGTAAAAGACGTTCAGCAAGTAATTGATAAAAAAATCAAACTTCCTACAGGATACACAATAGATTATGGAGGTCAATTTGAAAATTTAAGGACTGCTAAGGAGCGATTAATGATCGCTGTTCCTATTGCCCTGATCCTCATTTTTGTATTACTCTATTTCGCCTTTGATTCTGTAAAGAATGCCTTAATCATTTACAGCGCTATACCCATGTCAGCAGTTGGAGGGGTTCTACTTCTGTACATCAGAGACCTGCCCTTCAGTATCTCAGCAGGTGTAGGCTTTATTGCCCTTTTTGGTATAGCGGTTCTCAATGGCATAGTACTGATAGAAGAATTTAAAGAGCTAAAGGCACATGGGATTACTGATATAAACAAACGGATTCTAATTGGCACAAAAAATCGATTAAGACCTGTATTACTAACAGCCTCGGCAGCCGCTCTTGGTTTCTTACCAATGGCCATTTCTACCTCCGCAGGTGCTGAGGTGCAACGACCTTTAGCAACCGTAGTAGTTGGTGGATTAATATCTGCCACAGCGCTTACCTTAATTGTACTTCCGGTGCTATATGCTTTGTTCGATAGACAAGGCCATACACCAAAGATCAAATTAAATAGAAAGGTAACCTCAATATTGCTTTTACTTGCTATTCCAGTCTTAGTCCACAGTCAAACCAATCTAATAAATGTTGATGAGGCTATTAACCTGGCTATTCTAAACAATTCAGGTTTAAAAGCATCCGAGCAAAGAATAAATCAAAGTAAACAACTAGAAGGAAGTGCCATAGATATAAATAAAACGGATGTTTATTATGGAAAAGATCAGAATAATATCGCTCCAAATAATCTACCGCTTAATGTTTGGGGCATAAATCAAACGATTCAGTTTCCAACAGTATACGGAGCACAACGAAAAATAGCGCAGAGCAAAACAAAACTGTTGACTGATCAATATCTTATTGATAAGGCACTTGTCAGCAGGGAGGTGTCCAAAGCATACTACGAAATTGTCTATTGGCAGCAAATGCTCAAAAACTATTCCTATTTGGATAGTTTGTATGCCTCATTTGAAAATGCAGCCAGAAAAAGGTTTGAACAAGGTGAGTCTAACTATCTAGAGAAGTTAACAGCAGAAACGAAAAGAAAGGAAATCTCCTTGCGTCTCTATCAAATACAAGAGAGCATAAACAAGTCTTACAGCAATCTAAATCAATGGCTTCAAACCGAGACTCCATTTGAAGTTATTGAAGACTCACTTACGCAGTTAAGTCCTTTATCCATTGATACATTAAAACATCCGACATTAAACTATTACAGTGACGCTTTGAAATTAACCAATCGGCAGGTCTCATTAGAAAAGCAAAAGTTGCTACCCGATTTAAATATAGGCATATTTCAAGGAACGAATAATGGAACAGGAAAGCAATCATACTCAGGGTTTCAGGTAGGTCTTTCAATGCCGATATGGTTCGGAAGTCAAAAATCGAAAATATCCGCTGCAAAAACAGGAGTGAACATATTAGAGCTGGAAAATGAAAACCACAAGATACGGTTGATCTCAAAATATGATGCATTGCAATCCGATCTGAGACAATTCGAAGAAGGAATCAAATATTACACCAAAACAGGAAAAAAATTAGCATCTGAAACCCTTTTTCATGCAGTCAAAGCCTACCAAAATGGTGAAATAAACTTCTTGCAATACACCCAGCTATTAGACAATGCCAAGAGCATAGAATCCAACTACCTCACAACACTTTTTCAGTACAATATGACTGTACTGGATACAAACTATTTAATGAACTGAAAATGAAAAATCTTACTAGAATATCAACAATGAATCAGACGCTAGGCATCTTAGTAGTTGCCTCAATCATCACAATGTCTTCGTGTTCCTCTCGGAACGATGAAACTACAGCAGAGCCATTATTATCTGAAGCAGTACAAGCAAATGAGTATAAACTAACCCAAATACAGTTTTCATTCTCAAACATGGAATTGGGTAAGCTCGTAACGAAACCATTTCATGAAATAGTGAAAGCTACTGGTATTTTTGATGTTCCACCTGAAAATAGAGTTACTGTGAGCACCTATTTTGGAGGTGCCGTAACACATATCGATTTATTGCCAGGTGTACAGGTTAAAAAAGGACAGACATTATTCTCATTGGAGAATCCGGACTTTGTTCAAATTCAACAGGATTATCTGGAAGCAAAAGGCCAGCTGGCTTATTTAAAGTCCGATTTTGAGCGACAAAAAAATTTGGTCAAGGACAATGTTACATCAGAAAAAAACTTCTTAAAAGCTGAATCTGACTACACCGTAACTAGAGTAAAATTGGAGTCATTAGGAAAGAAATTATCACTGATGGGGATTGATCCAAAGAATTTAACTCTCGAAAATATTCGCTCATCCATTAATATTTCTTCCCCAATTAACGGTTTTGTTACCCAGGTTAACATTGCCAGGGGGGCATTTTTGGCACCTTCTCAAACAGCTATAACAATTGTTGATACCGATCATCTTCATTTAGAATTGAACATTTTCGAAAAAGATCTTCCGAAAGTCAAAGTAGGCCAGTCTATAAAATTCAATTTGCAGGAGGACTATTCTACAATTTATGATGCAACAGTTCACTTAGTGAACAAAACGGTTGACCCAGAAAGCCGAACAGTTGGTATTCACGGGCATTTATCAAATGAAAGTCTTTCTTCAAAATTCAATCCTGGGATGTATGTTGAAGCCAATATTTTAACAACATCACAAACAAAAACTGCTTTACCACAAGAAGCTCTGGTCGAAGTGGATGGCAAGTATTTTGTACTCGTTCTCAGCGCTTCATCCGATGAAGGTTTCACTTTTTTAAAGAAAGAAATCAAGATCGGCTCATCCAATAAAGGGTATGTAGAAATCCTCAATAGTAATGATTTAAAAGATAATTCCGAATTCCTTGTAAAAGGAGCATTTAACCTTATAAAAGAATAATTATGAACAACGCACATTTTCATTTAGTAGTCAATCACCTGCCAATTGTAGGCTTATTGATCGGTACTCTTATCCTGATTGCCGGATTATTAGTGAAGGAAAGGAATGTTAAACTTACAGCTTTAGGTGTATTTATATTTACCGCTATTACTTCAATTGTCGCTTTTTATACAGGAGAAGGAGCAGAAGATATAGTAGAGAATATTGCTGGAATAAGCGAAACACTTATCCATACTCACGAGGAATATGCCGAATCGTTTTTTACAATCACATTAATACTTGGCGGTTTAGCTTTAATTGTTCTTATAGCTGAGATAAAGAAACTCAAATACACAAAGTATTTTATATATCTGATCCTTTTACTTGCCTTGGCAGACGGTGTTCTAGCTAAATATGTTGGAACAAGTGGAGGTGAAATTAGGCACTCTGAAATCCGAAGTGATACCAAAATTATTCGATTAGAAAGGCAGGAAGATTGAAAAACGGTATACAACATTGTATAATCGTATTGCGGGCTGAAAGGCCAAAATTGAGCATTATTGCTCCAAAGCAACTTTGCAGCATTCGGATAGTAAACTGCTCCAATACCCACACTACGGTTATACTTTATCGTTATAAGCGATTTTAAGACGACACACCGTATGGGCAACCCAAAGACGAATTAACCCACAAATTAAAAAATTATGTTAGGAGAATTTTTATCAAAAAGAAAAAACAGGAAGTTGCTTTGGTTACTTTTGGGGTTATGGGTTTTATTAATTTCCAGAATACTAATTCTTTCTCAAACCAATTGAACTTAATGAAAAAGAAAAAATCGTGGAAAATCTTTAAGATAATTTGGTTTAGCCTTGTAATTATTTTCTTTATTTGGAATGGGACTACATTCCAATCTCACAATCTTCCCGAAGACACATTTTTAAACTCAGACATTGTTTCTATAATTGAAACGGATGAGCAAATCACTTTTAAATCTGACACTTCCAAAAACCAAATGGAGCTTATTTTCTTTCAAGGTGGCTTAACTGACCCAAAAGCCTATGCGCCTCTTTGCAGAAAATTAGCAGAAAACGGTTTTACCTGTCACTTAATAAAAATGGATTGGAGACTTCCGCAATATGACTATCATAAAGCATCCAAATTATTTGACCTCACAAAAGGAAACTTTGTTATTGGTGGACACTCACAAGGCGGGAAAATGGCTGCTCAATTTGTTTATGAAAATTCAAACGTATTTAAAGGATTATTCTTATTGGGTACTTCTCACCCACGGGATATTGATTTATCAGCCCAAAACATTCATTGTATAAAACTATATGCAGAAAATGATGGGCTTGCAAGTGTTGATGAAGTTTTGGCTAATAAAAACAAGTTGCCCAAGGACGCGAAATTAGTTTTGATAAAAGGAGGCAATCATTCTCAATTTGGGTATTTGGGCAAATTACTTATGGACAGTTCGGCTGACATTTCATTAGAAGAACAGCAACAACAAACATGTGACAACTTGATTAGCTTTATGTACGAAATAATAAAAGGTCTATAACGCGGGGTTGGCAAAAGTGGCGGTTCAGTGCCCGCCCTTACCGAACGGGCACGTTCGGGCGGGGTTAAATCAAGCTTTGTGTCCGCCTCAGGCGGATTTGTGCTTGGTTGACAGTGAAGTGCTTAGATCCCGATGGCTATCGGGACGCCAACTTCTTGTAGCTGCAAACCGTCAATCTGTCTAAAAACTCAATCGAAATTGTTGAATACTTTTTGTAGTGGATAAGATATAATCCGTTTCTATTTACTATCTTTAAAGCATGCGATATATTGGCTAAAGATATAATAGACGATTACTTTTTTTCTTTGACACTATGATTTTCAAAGAAAATCCTGATTGGGCAAGTTGTTCTTGTATCGACTATCATTTCATTTATCACACGAATTGAAAAACAGACTGTCTGAGTAAATATCATTTTCGCAATTGAGTAGTGCTTCTGGGTACAATACAGATGGAAGAGATCTTAAAAATAAGTCTTTTGATTGGCAATAAACCGTTTGATCTGAAGAGCCGTTTCGGCAAATTTATAGCTAAACATTTCATTACGTTCTGCTTATTTTTGTCTGGTATTCACCAAAATAGCTTTGTTCAAAAAGCTTTTCAAGAATTTTCTGTGTTAAGAGTTGTAAATTAACATTTATTAAAATGGCTCGCAAAAGACAAAAACAACATTCGTGTGCAAACTGCGGTTTTGAATTCAGTGCAAAAAGCGAACACACAAATTATTGCCCACATTGCGGCCAGGAAAATCACAATCCCAGATTTCCTTTGGTTCATTATGTCTATGAATTGCTGGAGGGTTTTATACACTTCGACACCAAATTTCTTCATTCTTTTAAGATACTCCTCTTAAAACCTGGTAAAATCACTTTTGACTATATTCATAATATTCGGGGCCGATACACCCCACCTTTAAGGCTATTCATTTTTATTTCGATTTTTGCATTTTTAGTAATAAGTATTTTTGAAAAGAAGCTGGCCGAATCCGGATATTTCGGATCGTTTTCGGAAGATCAGGCGAATACGAATATGACGATCGGTGAGATCTTTGACCATTCTCCCGACAGCGTAACGGCACGCATACTGGTTCCGCCATTTTCCTGGATTATGAAAAATCCTGAAATAACAAATGCCCATTTAAGAGAGCTGAAAAAAGCTTCTTCCGATAGTGTTGGAATCTGGTTAACGAAATATGGATATGACGATAATCCCCTTACTCGTTTTTATGCTCTTAATAAAAGACTTCAGCTGAATAGGCAAATGACCATCCCTGAAGTCGTTATAATGGTCTCCGGTATTTTTAAGTGGCTTTTCCTCATAATAATTCCTGTAAATGCATTTATCTTATATATAATATTCTACAACAAGCTACTGTTTTATTATGATACCCTGCTCTATTCAATTCACTTCGCTTGCTTTTTTCTATTGTTCTATTCTGCTTTATTACTAGAGCTTCTTTTCTTTTCAGCCGTAGAAGGGCCTTTGTTAAATGTATTATTCGTTCTGAATTTAGTGATGTTGGTGCTGTATCTGGCTCTTTCGATGAAAAAAGTATTTGCGTATCCATGGGTCAGCACTATTATTAGGTTATTCTTATTTTGTTTTATTTCTTTTGCCGTATACCAACTCATTCATTACACTATTTCATTTTACTCAGGTAAGTAGATGAATTCTTTAAATAGAAAATTAAAATATGTACAACCTCTCCTACTTCAAAGAAAAAGACAAACAAACAGTATTAGATTTTATAGAAGAATATCCATTTGCATTTTTAACGGGTAGTTTTTTATCAGGTGAACAGGTTGCAACGCAAATACCTGTTTTACTTGAAGAGAGAAATGGGGCTTTGTATTTGCATGGCCACATCATGCGCAACACCGACCACCATAAGGCGCTTCTTGAAAATCCAAACGCTTTGTTGGTGTTTACGGGTCCGAATTGTTATGTAAGTGCATCCTGGTATAGCAATCCCCAAATAGGTTCGACCTGGAATTATCTGAGTGTTCAAATAAGCGGACGAATCCAATTTATGACCGATGATGAACTCATAGCATTTATGCGAAAACTGACTTTAAAATTTGAAAAGGGGAATACCCAATCCCAGACATTCTATGACAATCTCCCGGAATCGTTTTTAAGCAAGATGATGCCTGCCATTGCTGGCTTTGAAATGAAGACAGAGAAATTGAAAAATGTATTTAAACTCAGCCAGAACAGAGATGAGAAAAGTTACCTGAATATTATTTCTAACCTTGAAAAAATAGGTGGGTCCAGTGCTTTAATTGCATCGGAAATGAAAAAAAGAAAAGCAGAATTGTTTCCTGCAGGTGTGGATTGGGATGCCTCAAAATTTGATTCCTGAAAATTACCAATGTTGCTCTGTGCTTTATGCAATTAGAAAAAGAATATGGGTCGGTAATCTAAAAGCCCGAACTGATGTATCCATTCAACAGAATGTAGCTCTCACACGACTCCAGCCAAATGGGAAAAACTGAGCTTTTAGGCCTCCCTTTTCGCGGTAGCCTTTCTTAGGTTCCATTATCATTTATCTACTTTCATGTGATACCTCTCCATTATAGGGTATTCTACTTTTGTTGGGACAATTACATTTATTATTTAAAAATTAAATGATCATGAAGAAACTAAACAAACAACAAATTGCCTCCATTCTGGCCGGAGGACCTTCACTGAATTGATTATTGGTGTAGTAACTTATTATTTTAACTTTTAAATCAGCAATTATGAAAAAATTGAAACCATCTCAAATCGCATCTATTTTGGCAGGAGGACCTTTGCTTCAATAGATTTATAACAACTTACAACTTTTTTACTTCAAATTTTTTATTATGAAAAAACTGAACAACAAACAAATAGCTTCCATTCTTGCCGGAGGACCAATCCTTCAATAACATATCAAATTCTTAACTTCTATTTTTAAGATTGAATTTATTGGTCTTATAAATGAGTTAAAAGAATAGTATATGTTCTTATTACGCTTCAATTTACTGTAAGCCACTTCAAAACATATTGAATAAAACTACATTCACACGTTTTCAATTCTATCAAATATTCAGGGTTTACCCTGAATATTTTTTTTAAAAAATCAGGGTTTACCCTGATAGTTGGTTATGTGATTAGCATTAGCTTTGCACTTGTATTTTCCCTTCTATCCCAATTTTACGGCGATCCGTTAAGATTTTTCATTTCTAAAATTTTATAACATGCTGTGTTTAAAAAACCGACTATTAGCTATTGCCCTGCTTTGGGGTCTTATTAGCCTATCCGCCCAAAACATTACTACGATTCAGGTCAATTCACAGGATCCTGTTTCCATTTCACCCGTGGCTTCACAGGTAATGACCGCCAAAAATCAACAAGGCAGTTTCTACCAGTCCAAAGCAGTTCATTTGTCATCCCTTCCTTTTGCCACTTACAGAGGTCAGGATGCTTCAAAATTGAAACTACTCGAGCCCAATCTGAGCGAACTTCGTTCACTATTAAAAAATAAGCCCTCTGCTTTGAGTCTTGAGATCCCTGTCGACGAAAGGGAAATCATAGTTTTAGATCTCGTTAGAGTCGATCTCTTTGCAGAAGGATTTCAGGTTTTTACTTCTGATGGTTCCAAGGCTTTCCCTTATGTAAAAGGTGTATACTATCGTGGCGTTGTCCAGGGACAAGAATCCGGCAGCCTTGCTTCAATCAGTATTTTTGAAAACGAGATTATTGGAAGTTTTACTGTAGGTGAAGGGAACATCGTCATCCAACCTACTTATGATGCTCCTGGGCAAATGATCCTTTACAATGACAGAGATATCAACACCGACATCCCTTTCGAATGTTTGACCGATGAACTGCAACCCATACAAAAAGAAATGGATCAACGGGGCGTGCAGGCCGCAGGTGATTGTGTCCGAGTTTATATCGAATGCGATTATGCCCTGCACAATAACAAAGGTGGTGTGACCAACACAACCAATTGGATTACCTCTGTTTTTAACAACGTGAAAACCCTCTATGCTAATGAGTCCATAAATACAGCCATTTCGGAGGTATTTGTGTGGACTTCAGAAGATGGCTATTCCAAAACCAGCAGCGTGACTGCGCTTAATCAGTTCAAAACCAAACGTCCAACTTTCAACGGCGACCTTGCACATTTAGCAGCGTTGGGTGGAAATAACATCGGCGGTGTTGCCTGGCTCGATGTTTTGTGTTCTTCTTATCGCTATGCATACAGCAACATTTCTTCTACGTATTCTAATGTACCCACCTACAGCTGGACTGTTGAGGTGATGACCCATGAAATGGGACATAATCTTGGTTCCAATCACACACATTGGTGTGGTTGGCCCGGGGGTGCTATCGACAATTGTTATACAACTGAGGGTGGATGCGCTAAAGGTCCTGCACCACCGAATGGCGGTACCATCATGAGCTATTGTCATTTGACCAATTATGGCATCAATTTCAATAATGGATTCGGTCCGTTACCAGGAGATAAGATCCGGTCTGAAGTGGCTTCGGCCACCTGTTTGGGACAAAGCTGCGGAGGCGGAGGCGGATGCAACGCGCCCACCGGACTTAACATTACCAATATTACCCAAACCACAGCTACTGCCAACTGGAACACCGTTACGGGTGCGACGTCTTATAAATTTGAATATAAAACCAATTCCGGGGGTACGTGGACTGTTGTCACCACAACCAATCCTACTTATAACATGACGGGACTTACTGCCGGCACTTTATACAATACACGTGTAAAAGCAGTTTGTGCCTCTGGCGAAAGCACTTATTCCGCAACGGTCAATTTTACGACGAATAGTAGCGGAGGATCATGCAATACCCCAACCAATTTGGCTGCAAGCAACATCACTGAAACCACGGCCACAGTTTCCTGGTCCCCCGTTTCCGGAGCAAACTCTTATAACTTCCAATATAAACTGGCATCTTCGAATACCTGGTATCAGGTAAATGTAACCACCACTGCCGTCAACTTAACCGGCATGAGCCCGAATACAAATTACAATGTCCGGGTTCAGGCGGTTTGTTCTGGCGGAAACAGCGCTTTTACCAGTACTCTTACTTTTAAAACCCTTGCCGGATATTGCACTTCAAAAGGCAATAATGCAAACTACGAATGGGTCGCCAGAGTGAAAATTGGAACAATCGACCGGGTTTCAGGAACCGATGGTGGATACTATAACGGTACCTCTTTAGTCACTGATGTAACGAAAGGAACGACCTATACATTTAATCATCAAATAGGTACAACCGGTAGTTCCGGCAATATTTATAGGAGGGTGTGGATTGATTTCAACAACAATAAGTCATTTAACGATGCCGGCGAGCAGGTACTATCACAGGCATCTTCCAGCACGGCTCTCCAAAGTGCAAATATTACGATTCCAGCAGGAGCAGCCACCGCACAAGTCAGAATGCGCGTTGCAATCAGATATGGAGGTTATCCAACTTCGTGTCAAACATTTGCATATGGAGAAGTAGAGGATTACAGCATAAACATCAAAGCTGCCGGTAGTCTGATCGATCCAAATCAGGGCACCGCTCTTGATCTGGAGTCAATTCAGATCACACCAAATCCATTTGACCAAAATTTACAGGTTTCGTTTTTTTCCACAAGTGAGCAACGCGTTCAGTTGAACATTCTGGATCAACTTGGCAGAGTAGTAAATAAGGAGCAATTAAATGCAACGGAAGGGATCAACATTTTTCATTTGAATACAGCTTCGCTGAATCCGGCAAGTTATTACATCAGGCTGGTTGCTGCCGGCAATCAACATACAAGAAAACTGATAAAGTTGGAATAAATTTTTAGACAGGGATTTACTATTTAGTTTTTGAAAAAGGTCCGTCAAACTCCGGACCTTTTTCTTTTTAACTCTATCAATAAAAATCGCATCAAGCCAAAAGCTAAATCAATAACTAACACATGTTAGTTTCAATCTGCCTGGAGGTTAAAGCACACTCCTTACAGAGCAAGGAGTAAGAATCACTGCCTACTGCTCACTACCCACTGCTTACTGCTCACTGCTTACTGCTTACTGCTTACTGCTTACTGCTTACTGCTCACTACCCACTGCTCACTACCCACTGCTTACTGCTTACTGCTCACTGCCTACTGCTCACTGCTCACTGCCTACTGCTCACTGCTCACTGCATACTGCTTACTGCTCACTGCTCACTGCCTACTGCTCACTACTCACTCACGTATTGCTTCCTGTTCATGAGCAAGGCCTCTCCTGCAATGGTCTGATCCCCTGACTGAACATCGAATACCGCGCAATCGTATAAAACGCGATGTTTCTCTGTATTGATTTCTTTGACCGTGATGACTGCTTCGTATTCTGTATCGACAAACATGGGCTTCAACCACTGCATGCTTTGTTTCAGATAAACATGTCCGTCGGCCATCCAAAGCGCCCCGAAAATTTTAGTGAAAACGGATGCACCCAGAAATCCGTGGATGATATTCCTCCCGAACATGCTGTTTCTTCCAGCTTCCGGATCGGTGTGAAGCGGATTGGTGTCGCCAGAAATTTTGGCATATAAATTGACGTCTTCCTGTGTGTAACTGAATCTGTGTTTGAACTGATCTCCTGTTTTTAGCATATTATTAATAATTTCTTTGCAGTTTCCGGTTTTTTTTGTACTATGTTTGCGGCACAAAGTAAATCATTCTAACGCATAAAAAAAGAAAACCATGAGCGCAAAAAACAACAACCATTCAAAATCTTTTGTAGATTTAGTAGTAGAAACACAATCCAGCGTTATTGATCAGTTCGTTGATGCCACAAAGAAACTTACCAAAGATGTTCCTTTTGTGCACGAAACACTCGACAAAGGAAATAAAATGTACAAAGATGCCTTGACCGCACAGGCTGACATGATTGAAAAAACAACAGCACAATTGAACGAAACTTCCGAACACATGAAGCAAACAAATGAATCGGTGAAAAATTATTTCCAGGAGTGGTTTGACAACCAAATGAACTGGGCAAAGAACTCTTTCCAGATGCAGCAGGATGCAATGGCTAAGGGTACTACTCCAAATCCTGCTGATTGGGCAAACCAGTGGCAAAACTGGACCAACCAATTTAATGGATACTGGGCAAAAAACATGAATACCGCACCTTTTTACCAGATGATGTCTAACAATCCGTTCATGAATGGCATGAATATGCAGAATCAAATGAACGATCATATGGGTCAATGGGGTCAGTATTACAAGAATTACCTTGACCTGATGAACCAATCTTTTGGCGAGTGGTGGAATAAAATGCCAAATCTTACTGCTGCTGATTCTTTTCATGGCATGAATAAAATGTCAGAAAGCCTGAGCAAGTTTTATGAATTGTGGGCTCCGATGTTCAAAAGCATTGAAAACAGCAGTTTCAATTTTGCAACTTATAAGGAAATGATGAATGCCGATAAATACAAGGCATTTGTCGATAAATTCTTTTCATTTCTTCCGGATGATTCCAGAAAGCAATTTGATGAAATGAACAAGCAATTTGTTCAGTCCATGAAACAGTTTTCTGAAATGGGTTTGAGCAACTTTCATCAGATGAAAAGCCAAATGCAGCAACTTCCCTGGATGCAAACCAGTCCGTTCAACCAAATGGTCGATATGTATACCAATTGGAAAAATGCCATGATCGAAGCCACCTCGCCTGTTTCCAGACTTTTTGAAGAAAACAGCAATGTAAAAAATGCGAAAATCTGGAACGAGATCTACGATAGAATGGTGATGTTGAACTTAAAAAACAGCGAATTGCAATACCTGGTTTATCAAAACAGCCTGAAAGTCATGGATGCCCTGGCTGAAAAAGTAAGCAAGCGAATTGAAAACGGAGAGACCATAGACAGCATCGTAAAATTATTCCAGGAGTGGATGATGCTTGGCGACGAGAAATTTACAACACTTTTCCAAGGCGACGAATACAGCAAACTCATGACCGAAGTGAGCAGCTTGCAATTGAAGATCAAACAAGATCTGGATGTTCAAATGGAAAAAATGTTCTTTTCAAATATGCCGGTAGCAACCCGCACTGAAATGGACGAAGTTTATAAAAACCTTTATGACCTCAAAAAAATGTACCGCAATCTGGAACATATGCTGAGCAATCAAAAAGAAGAGCCAAAAAATGAGGCTAAAACTTCGAAAAAGAAGTAATTTCAACCAAATCACAATAAAAGCCTGAGTAAAACACTCAGGCTTTTTTATTTTTGCGCTTCAATTTTAAAATCATGCTGAATACAGGATCCATTTTTAACGAACTCGTCCAAATTAACGATAAACTTCAAAAAGGCTATAAAACCCTCAGGGAAATCGAAGAAGTGGATGTAGCCGTTACTCCCAAGGAGTTGGTTTGGGAATGCGATAAGGTTAAACTCTTCCACTACATTCGCGAAACGCCTCCTAAATGCGACATTCCTGTGTTGGTCTCCTTTGCCATTATGAACAGGCACGATGTGCTTGATTTGCAACCGGACCGTAGCCTCATGAAAAAATTGCTGGACGAAGGCCTGGATATTTATATTATGGACTGGGGTTATCCCACCCGTGCCGACCGATACATCACCATGGAAGATTACATCCTGGGTTATATGAATGATGCAATTGATTTTATCCGCGAAAGGCATAATCTAGATAAAATTCATAAAATGGGCATTTGCCAGGGTGGTTTGTTCAGTATGATCTATGCATCCATTCATCCCGAAAAATTGCAAACGCTTACTACATACGTTGCACCATACGACTTTACGGACGCCCACTGCAACATGCTCTACAATTGGGCAAAACATTTGGATGTTGACACCATGGTAGATACTGTTGGAGTAGTGAGTGCAGACATGCTTAATAATGCATTCAGCATGCTTAAACCCAGTCTCGATGTTTCTAAATATTTTGGGGTAATGGATATGATGGAAGACAAGGACAAGCTCATGAATTTTCTCCGCATGGAGCGTTGGAAAAATGACTGCCCGGACCTTTCAGGAGAAATGTACAGAAAATACATCAAAGACCTGTTTCGCGATAATAAACTGATCCAGGGTACATTCGAGCTCGATGGGAAGAGGATTAACCTCAAAAATATGAATGTGCCATTTTTAAATGTCTACGCCACAGAAGATAACATCATCCCAAATAAATCCACCATCGCCATTATGGACCATATAGGCAGCAAGGACAAACAGCTTTATGCGTTTCCGGGTGGTCACATAGGGGTCTTTGTGGGCGCAAAATCTCAAAAAGAACTGGCTCCAGCGGTTGCCAAATGGGTCATGGCCCGTTCCTGATTTAAATCACTTTAGTTTTTCACACTTCCCCGATTCCAGTGTTCCACGTGGAACAAAACCCGCTATTTATTGGCTTAAATTGTATGAAAAGCAAAAACACCCCAAGATAAACTTGTAGTCTTCTGTTCATACCAATTGTTGCATCTCCATTCCCAAAATTATCATAAGCTCTCATAGAATATGTAAAGCTGCTATTCTGGTAGGGAGTTATACAATGTTATCGCCAATTTTAGTAAGCAAGGTGCGATGGCCTACAATTTCTAAATTTTGCTTTCCACAAGCCTGATATTGAATGATCTTTACGTAGTCGCTATCCTTAGCTACGAATGCTCTAAGGCTCAAAGTTTCACAAATCGGATCTTTTGCTAAAAGAATTTACTCCCCATACAATGAACTTGCCCCGTTATACATGCCTTGATTCACATGTTTCTCTAATCTAATATGGTGCATTTATGTTCCACGTGGAACATTGTGGCCACCGGATTGGTAATTTTTAGAAAAAAGGGTTTGTCAGGATCTCTTGTCCTATGGTGGTTGTCCCCCCATGTCCGCTGTAGACAATTACATCCTTATCCAATGAAAAAATCTTATTACGGATATTTCTGATTAAAGCCTCGTGATTGCCTCCAGGCAGATCTGTCCTACCAATGCTTCCTTCAAAAAGCACATCCCCTCCTATAAGAATTTTGTCTTCCCTATTATAGAAACATATACTACCGGGGCTATGTCCGGGACAGAAAATACAGCGCCACTCCGAATCACCTAATTTTAAAATCTGATCTTCTTCCAACCAGGCTCCCGGAGTTGGACCTGCTTTAAAAGGAACACCATACATGCCAGCCACGTATTGGCCAGAATTATAAATATCCAGATCGGCAGGATGGATTTCAGGTATTAACTGAAAAGAACGAAAAAGAAACGCACAACCTAAAATATGATCAATATGGCCGTGAGTAAGTAGCAATCTTTCCGGCTTTAAATGATTGCGTTCTAAATAATCAGCAAGCTCCTTTTCTTCCTCTGCATTAGAACAACCCGGATCAACAATCCAGCATTGGCCCGCATCGTTGTATACTACATAAGTATTTTCATAAAAAGGATTGAAACAGAATGCCTTGATTTGAATAGCTGTCATTATTTTGCGTTGATTATGGTTTGGAAAAATTCCAATCTGGTTCTCTTGGTTTTACTGTTCTGCTTTAGCGGACAAGATTGGCTTGCTGCCCAAAATGCTAAGGAAATATTTGGCAAAAATAAAGTGCAATTCTCCGACGACCAATTCGACTGGTGGCAACACGAAACAAATAATTTTATCACCTACTATTATGGTAAATCCAGAGAACCCGCTAAATTCTGTATTGAAATAGCTGAATCTGAAAATGCTGAAATTCAAAAACTTTTCGAATTCCACCTGAAAGATAAAATTGAGCTGGTGGTTTATGCAGATGCATCCGATCACGCACAATCCAATATCAATCTTGATGGTGTTTTTCAGGAGAAAACCTGGGAATCCTCCCCTAAACTCAAAGATCAAAAAATACTGCTCTACTTTGAAGGCGACCACGAAAAGCTAAGAAAAATGTTGCGGGCTGGTATCATCAAATTATATTTTTCATCTCTTTTCGACGGAACAGCGCTTCAAGATGCCGTGCAAAAAGTAATCTCTTTAAAACTTCCCGATTGGTTTGAAGCCGGACTCATTCTTTATCTCACAGATGGTTGGAATCAACAAACCGAGTTGGAATTCCTCGAAAACTGGGATCACAAACCGTTTAAAAAACTAGCTAAAAAATTTCCCGAATTAACCGGCTTATCCTTTTGGAACTTTCTTGTTAATACCTACGGACAGCAATCCGTTGCAAACTGGCTTTACCTGACCAGAATCCAGAAAGATTTTGCAGAAGCAGCCCGAATCGTCTTTTCGGAGGATTTTACAAATTTAATGGAGCTGTGGTTCCAATATTATCACGAGATCAATAGAAATAATCCGCCATCATTATCACATAAAGCAGATCTGCTCAAGTTTAAATTAAAGGAAAAGGAAAAAATAATTTCACTCAAATATGAAAATCCGTTTCAAAAACGCATTCTATTGGCAACACATCAATTCGGAAAAAACAGGGTACGGATACTGGATCCTGCAACCGGTCAATTAAAAACCATATTCTGTCAAGGCAGTAAATCCAAACTCTACCAACCCGATAATAATTATCCGCATGTATGCCAGGACGGTAGTGGAAAAACAAGGTATATCGCATACGAAAAAGCAAACAGAGTCCATCTTAAAATTACGCAAGATAACCAGGTAAAAACTTCCATCAAGTTACCGGAGGACATTCAACGAGTTTACAGCATGGCCTATTACGACAAAGATCACCTGGTTTTTTCAGCAAACATCAGAGGACAATCAGACATCGTATTATACGCTTTGAAATCGCGGCAATACAAAAATCTGACCGAGGACCTATGGGATGATCTCGACGCAGAAATATTACGTTCCGGTCCTAACAAAAAAATATTCTTCAGATCTAATCGTACAACTATTCAGCAAAAAACCGGAGACTCTTCCGACATAAAAGACTTGCCGTTAACGCCCTTTGGAATTCAGGAAATAGAGCTAAACGAAAAATATAACATCGAATCCAGGAAAATATACTTTAGCCATAAAGAACACTCTGTCAAAAAATGGCTGGCTTGCAAAAGTGGTTTACTCGCAGAACTGGAAAATGCAAACCAATTACAATGGTACCACATCAATTCAGATTCCATTGCTCAGTGTTTATTTGAAAAGCATCCTGAACATATCCTTTGTTCTGAAAATGAAGACCAGCTGCTCTTTCTGATTAACAGACCGAAAGAGGTTCACATTCATCAATCGAAACTAACAACTGTTAGTGCCTTCCTCAATGCCCTCTCCGCGCCCATGGAAGAGGTATCCTCCGCCTCTGATCGCACAGATACCATCACCGAAACCGACACCCTTTACTTTCAATCACCCTTTGGAAATCCACCAAACCTGCAACTCATATTCGATGAATTCAAACAGAAAAGACAAAAAGTTTCCAATCCCGGCATAAGGACCACACAACCCGGACAAAGATTCAAACTACCCGTTGTTCAGCCCTTTCTCAGTCATCAATCCATTGCCTATAGAAACAAATTTTATTTCGAAGACATTTCTACTACGCTCAATAATGAATTGCTCTTTTCCGGTTTAAATACCTTCTCCGGAACGTCACAAGACTATGAGCCTCCTGAAATAGGAATCCTTTTTAAGACCAAAATTCTGGAAATCTTAGAAAATTATCATCTCGAGGCCGGCATCCGGATACCCACGTCTTTTAACGGACTGGAATCATATTTGCTTTTAGAAAATCGTCTACCTCGATTTGACCACACCTATGCGCTCTATCATAAAATAAATACCGAAACGCTTTCTAACACCAGATTCGGAAACATCAAACAACAAACCAATACTTTCATTCTCAACCACCAACTTAAATATCCACTGGATCATTATACCAGCGTTCGCGCTATATCGACTTTGCGCAACGATCATGTTGCGTATTTGTCGACAAACTCTTCCACCTTGTTTGATTCTTCCAGCCATACACAACAAAGAATAGGAACGCGGCTTGAGTTTGTCTATGACAATGCCCTGGATCTTGGATTGAATCTAAAATCGGGTTGGCAGTTTAAACTGTTTTTTGAGGCATCCAAACGATTCGAGCTAAATTTCAGCGACCGCACAAGAATCTTGCCGGGATCGTTATTGCTCACAGGATTTGATGCCAGATGGCATCTGCCCATTTTGAAAAAATCCACGTTCTCTCAACGCGCATTCAGCTATATATCCTTTGGTTCACAAAGAATATTGTATCATCTGGGAGGCACCGAAAATTGGCTGGTGCCTAAATACGAAAACCAGAATCCGCTGGCAACATCCGGTGAATACGTTTATAGTGCTCTTGCTACAGAAGTCCGCGGCCATTCTTATGGTACCCGGAAAGCAGCTTCCGTTTTTGGCTACTCCGCTGAAATCCGAATGCCCTTATTTTTATATCTTATTAGTAATAACTATAAAAACAGCATTCTCCGAAATTTCCAGTTGATGCTTTTTTACGATGCTGCTGTTGTCTGGGATGGGTTCGTTCCAGAAATTCACAAAACAAGCACAGTTGATTACCAGGCTGAAAATCCTGTTGTAAAAATAAACCTGCAATACAATCGCGAACCCTGGATTGCCGGTTCGGGATTTGGCTTCAGAACTTCATTATTTGGATATTACCTGCGAATTGATCATGCCTGGCAAGTCAATAATTTTTCTTTCACAAATCCAAACTGGATTTTTTCTTTAGGCCTGGATTTTTAAAACGAAATTTTGCAACCCCCTTCAAACATTCTTATATATGCTAACAGCTTCACAAACTAAATCGAAATGCCGCGCCTCCGGTCAAATTTAAATCGCTGCTTTTCGAACTCCAGAAAGTTAAAGACTCCCAATAGAGCTGAAGTCCAATAGATTTTGTCAACAGAACAGTAGCGTGTGCCCCTACATCCCAGGATGCATAAGAATGTTTTTTGATCAGCAATCCTGTCGCAAATCCTTCGCTGAACCTGTATTGAGAATTTATAAAATAATTTGTTTGCGAAAAATCGCTCCGAATGCCGCCAACACCCAGATTCAGATACAACTTATCATTAAGTAATTTTAATCCTGCCGTTGCTAACCATTCCGCAGGTAACTGGCTTCTTTTACTCTGGTTATATTTTGTCTTTACAAAATCAGATTCTATCTCTTTGATGCTCTTCACTGTGATAGAGAAGGTATCGAGTAGGTTATCAATTTCGATTCCGGAATACTGATACAAAGTATCAATGTTTCTTTTTCTCAGTTGATCATTCCAATCGATAAATCCAAGGTTCCTCACTTGAAACCCGAGATCTAAAATTCCCATGGCCTGCCAGTTGATCCCAATCTCTCCCCGTACTCCCATTCCCTTCGTATTCCAGATTCCAGGAGAAGCTGAATTCAGATCTGAACTCTCCAATTGCATCTTCAGTTCAACAAATTTTCCTTCCGGTGCTGTATAAAGTGAAGAATTCTGCGTTTCAACGGTCAAATAATCCAGTCCGCTGACTAAACCCGCCTTTAATTGTATTCTAAAACTTGAATACGCTTTTTCCAAACCAAAACTGAATCCGGAATAATCTATCCTGTTCACTAAAAATGGATCTAAACCAGCCGATTTTCCTTCATAACTCTTGTTCCCTTTAAAGTACAGCACAAAAACATCCTTGTGGAAAAAAACCTCATTAAAACTGTTGTATCCCGCTTCAAAAATTAGTTTGGTTGCGGAACCACCCCAACCCAATTTAACACTCGCATTTCCTCCATAGCTAATCAATGCCCTGTTCTTTGTGTTCATCGCCGCGATGCATTCATCCTTTTGCTCTTCGGTAATAAAACCCCCTGCTATGTAATCTTTAAAAAATGAACTCGTAATCCCATCAGATGCCATGTCCTGGTATGCGCAAACACCAATACTCAAAGTCTTTACATCGCTGACCCGGTCAAATAAATGATTGTAATCCTGGGCAACAATCAGACTGGCCGAAACCGTAAAATAAAACAAAGCCAATGTTCTCAATTGCAGACTTATTTTAAATTCAACATTCCCTCTATTTTCCTGCTTCATATGTAAAATCTGCTGTTAGAATAAACTCCAAAGAATAATCCTCGTAAATTTTTTGAAAAGAATTGCCCGGTTTGGTATCAAACCTGGCGACGATATATACTTTTTTAAAATTCAGAATATTTTGAATTCTATCGTAGTCCATTGGAATGTCTTTCCGGGTTTCTTTACTCCCCTGGGTTTTTCCACCGGGTCCGGCTATGGCCGCATCAATGGTAACTCCATTTGCAAAAAGAGAATCAATCAAATCGTTTTCCTCATTCAAAACGTAAATCTGAATGTTGCAATCCACCGGAAAATCATTTTTAAAAAATGCATGCAATACTCCTTCTTTGATGCGAGCGTAATCGTTTCCAGAGATCTCAATCAAACTTGTATCCGCCAAAACCAATCCTTCTGCAGAAACCGAAAGTGGAATTTCAAGCAACAAATCCAAATTCATCAATTCTCCATCGTAAATAAAATCATTCCAATTTGAGACATTTCCTTGTGGGTTGGCCATGAGATCGATATCGTAAACAATCTCCTCCGGTAAATTTGCGATAAACTCCCGTATCCCTGAATTTGTTTCATTAATATCTATAAGAACCACGCTTTCCCGAATTGGGGGCTTTCCTCCCTGATCCGTTGCTCTGGGAATAAAAACCGGATTCATCAAGGGCTCTGCGTTCAAGGGAACGAGGGTAGCGGTTTTTTTATTGATGCCTTCCAGTTTATGGACAATCATATTCAGATCAACGCCAATCTTATTTGTGACTTCTACTTGCAATTTCGCCTTTTCAACTTCAAACTTTCCTTCGCGTATGTTAGAAAAAAAATCCAAGCCGGAATACGTTTCCCCTGTTCCTAAAACCGTATCATTCAAATATCCCTTTGCATAATCCGGATGCAAATTTTCAAAAGCAAGCTCTACAAAAATGCTATCCGTTTTGCTGATTGTTTTGATCTCACCCGTGCTGTCTATAGACGCTACAACTCTATTGAATTGAAGATTAAACGAATCACTATTTTCTCCTGAAAAATCAAAATGATAGCCCTTGAGGCTTTCTTCCTCTACCCGCTGTGAGACTCCCCCGGGAGTTGCCGGACTTAATATAACGTCTTTATGAAAAGGAACTCCATTCTTTGTTGCCGTAGGAAGGCTGTAACTAAATCTTACAGAATCCTGAAGCGTACTTGAAAGTCTGATTCTTGCGAGTCCTGAGCCAATAAAAGACTCCTTCAATTCGACAGGCAATCCTTCCAATCCAAAATAATAACTGTCGTTTATTAAGTTTTGTGCCGGCCAAAGTGCTGTTGCTGTAAGCGGGTGCAAGTTCGATACCTGAATCCGAGCTAAAACCTGATTGGAAGTATCGATTAAAACGGGTACCCCTTTGCTGCCCGGCGATGATAAACTTACCAGTTGTGCCGTCAACATTCCTTCAATAGTCTTCCCCGAAAGATCAATACTTCGTGTGACCAGACCCCCGGCTGGTATGAGCGGAAAATTTCCGGCAACGATAACCTCATTATTTCTCGCATTCTTCAGCAAGTATTCCACATTGGTAATATCAATGGGCAGTCCGTTTTGCAAACTCAAATCCATCGTGCCCGATTCAAGTGTCATGGTTTGAAAAATTGTATCTGCGCTGATATCAATGGGGGCCCCGCTGATGGGTTGAATTTCGGGTATAATTTGTGTAAATCCGTGAAACAGCAAGAGCAATTGCCCAACAGGTCCGGCATTTCTGGCCAGGGTTCCGAGACTTAAAGGATAATCAAACCTGGAATTGTAAAGGGATAAAGAATCTATTCGAAAAGTGTTCTTCAAACTGGTATCGCTGAATTCAAAAAATGAATCTATCGCAAGGTCGTAAAGATGTGTTCGGTAAACTAACTGCAATACGCCTGCACTATCCTTACTAAAATCATTTTCGTTGCTCAGCTGATTGATGTTCAACCTGGTTTTCAGCAAAGGTGTTACAATTTCTGTATCCCAACTGGGTTCTTTCAGGCTACAGGAGCATAAGCTCAACAGACAAATTATACCCAGGACGTTTTTAATCTTTATCAATGCTAACATGTGTTATGAAGACTTGCATAAAAGTATGCAATTATTGAAAAAAAATGTAGCGATTCTGCTCGATCAGGCCAGCTCCCCCTTGAGGCGTTCCGCGTTTTCCGCAACCTGTAATGCCTCGATAATCTCATCGATCTGTCCATTCATAATGCTGTCCAGGTTATATAGTGTTAAGTTAATTCGATGATCCGTAACCCGGTTCTGAGGAAAATTATAGGTCCTGATCTTATCCGACCGGTCTCCTGTACCTACCAGAGATTTTCTTTGCCCGGCCTGTTCCGACTCGTATTGGGCCACATGCGCATCTTTCAATTTTTGGAGCATTCTGTTGAACGCAATTTCGCGGTTTTTATGCTGGCTCCTGCTGTCCATACTTTCTGCTACGATACCCGTTGGAATGTGTGTAAATCTTACACCAGACTCTGTTTTATTAACATGCTGGCCACCCGCTCCACTCGATCTGAAAGTATCAACCCGGAGGTCCGCTTTGTTGATGCTGACTTCCTCCATTTCCATTTTCGGCATGACGACGACGGTCGCCGCTGAAGTATGAACCCGGCCCTGAGATTCTGTTTTGGGTACGCGCTGCACCCGGTGTGCGCCGGACTCAAACTTTAATTTGCCATAAACATTTTCACCACTCACTTCCAAAATGATCTTGCTGTAACCTCCGACATTCCCTTCGCTGATCTCCAATGCTTCATACCGCATATCATGCGTATCAAAATAACGCGTATACATTCTGTAAAGATCTCCGGCAAAAATGCTGGCCTCGTCACCACCAGTTCCGCTGCGAATTTCGAAGATCACGTCTTTGCTGTCTTCGGGATCCTTGGGGATCAGTTTTTTTCTGAGCTCTTCTTCAATTGCAACGATCTCTTCTGACAATGTATTAATTTCTTTGTCTGCCATTTCTTTCCAGTCGGGATCTGACAACATTTCCAAAGCCTGGCTCTTTTCGTCCAACTTCTTTTTAAAGATTAAAAAAAGATCGACTATTTGCTTCAGTTCTTTGTACTCTTTGGAAATTTTACTGTACTGCTCGATATTGGAAACTGTGGCCGGATCAGACATCCGTTCTTCGATGTACAGAAACCGTTCATAAATAGATTGTAATTTATCCAGCATAAATCTGAAAATCGGATTGCAAAGCTAACAGGAAAAGTTATTCCCTTTTAAAGCAGTAAGCATCCGGAGGAATAAACTTAGTCTTAATTGGGGTTTTTTGAAGCGCTTTTGATTTGTTGCTTAATCTGTTCGGCCAGATTTTCGGAATGGACGGGTCTGTATAAATTGTTCTTCAATTTTGCCCTGATGGATTTTTCCTTTAAAAATGCATTTTGCCCTGCAGGATGATTTTCAATTTCCTTAAGAAAATCACTTTCATCTTTTTTATTCATTTCTTTATCAAAATACCGGGTGATGTTCTTGATGAGCTCCAAAAATCTCGAATCTTCCATAATCAGCTTTTACATGTTTATCTATAATTATTCGTTGACCGAAGGTTTCTGGTGTTTTTGGCCTCTAAGATCCTTATAACCCATCGACTCCGCGTATTTCTTCAACTTTTCCTTCAGCATGTTTCTCGCTCTAAATAATCGGGAACGAACGGTTCCTATGGGTACTTCTATAATCTTGGCAATTTCCTCATAACTGAAGTCTTCAATATCACACAACCAAATGACCGTCCTGAATTCTTCCGGCAACGCATTTAAGGCCCCTGAAACCTCATCGCCCATCATTTGATCGAATATGTCTTCCCTCAGGTCATAATAGCTACTCCCCAGACCCTCTTCTTCCTCCTGATAAACATTGACTTCTTCATAATCAACAAACGAAGGTTGCCTCGACTCCTTCCGATATTGATTAATATAAGCATTCTTCAAGATTTTAAACAACCAGGCTTTGGCATTAGTTCCTTCTTCAAATTTGTCTATAAACCTGAATGCCTTCAGAAAGGTCTCTTGTACAAGATCTGCTGCATCTTCTTCGTTGAAACTGAGGTGAAATGCAAATGTATGCAGGGCCTCCAGATGCGGGAGGAACTCCTTTTCAAATCTTTCTTGTTCCGGACTTTGTATTTTGTTCAAAAAAAGCTAATTCTGCGCAAAGAAATGAAATACTAACGTCAGAGTGGACCATAAAGTTATAAAACTATCAATTTTAAGTTATGCCCGTACTCCTTGTCTTTTTCTTGCTCATAAACATGATTCAACCCGCTTGCCAGCCGGTAGAATTGGGTAAAGTAAACTGGTTGAGGTCCTTGGATGCTGCCCGGGAAAAATCAAAATCGGATAACAAGCCTATATTTATATTGTTCCAGGAAGTCCCGGGATGCCATACTTGTAGAAACTATGGTTCTGAGATCTTAAGTCATCCGCTATTGGTGGAAGCCATCGAAACGTATTTTGTTCCTTTATGTATTTATAATAATAAAGGCGGCGAAGATGCTAAAGCTCTTAAACTGTTTAACGAACCCGCATGGAACAATCCAGTCGTCAGAATTACGGATAGTAATCTCAAGGAACTTGTTATGCGTTTGAGTGGAAATTATTCGATGTTCATGATTACCAATCAGATAGTTTCAGCGATGATAAAAATTGGCGAACGTCCACCCGAATATCTATTGTTACTCGAAGAACAGGCAAAAGCTGAATACACGGGTATCCAAAGCCTTTATGCTCAAATGTATTGCTTCTGGTCCGGGGAAAAACAATATTCCCGTCTTCCCGGCATCGTTTCAACGCGCGCCGGTTTTATGAGTGGTCATGAAGTTGTAGAAATTCAATACAATCCTAAAAACCTGTCAGCCAACGAGATTGTCCGTTTTGGAAAGATGAATCAAGTCGCCGACAAAATATATTCCAACGATAAGCTCAGTATTACAGAAAAAATTACGATCGAATCTGTGAGCGATTTCAAGGTCGATCGCGAAAACAAATATTATCTGTACAATTCCAATTACAAATACATTCCCATGTTGCCATTACAGGCTTTGCGCGTCAATAATTTGCTTTCGGAGAAACAACCAGTAGACCACTTGCTCTCTCCGCGACAACTCGAGCGTTTACATGAACAGATCGGGCTCCCTGAAAAAAAGCGGAAAAACATGATTTCTGAAGATATGATCAAATCCTGGTATCGCTGAGTAGCCTTGGACCTGGCGGATTCCCTATCTTTGCGCTACAAATATGTCAACTCCCCGCACAGTAGCATTTCACACCCTGGGTTGTAAACTTAATTACTCCGAGAGTTCTTCTATTGCCAAACAATTTCAACTGGCGGGTTACGAGGAAGTAGCTTTCGAACAACCCAGCGATCTTTACATCATAAACACCTGTTCTGTAACCGATCAGGCAGACAAAAAATGCAGAAAAGCTGTACGTGCTGCCGTTGCTTCGAATCCACATGCCCAGGTTGTTGTGATTGGATGTTACGCACAACTCAAACCCGAAGAGATCTCACAAATCCAGGGAGTAAGCCTGGTACTGGGCGCGGCAGAAAAGTTTAACATTTTACAACATCTTCCAGATGAAGACCTGCACCAAATGAAACCTGCGGTGTATTCCGGATCTGTCCAGGACGTGAAATCCTTTGTCCCTTCCTTTTCAACCGAAGGACGCACTCGTAGCTTTTTAAAAGTACAGGACGGTTGCGACTATAAATGTAGTTTTTGTACCATTCCACTTGCACGAGGCGCTTCCCGAAGCCCATCCATACAACAGGTCCTCCAAACCGCTGAATTGCTCGTTCAGGAAGGAATAAAAGAGATCGTACTAACGGGTGTTAACATTGGAGATTTTGGTAAACACCCGGGAGCTACAGAAAACACAACTACAAAAGAAAATTTCCTTGAACTGATTTCAAAGCTCGATCAGATCCCAGGTGAATTTCGCTACCGGATTTCCTCCATTGAACCAAACCTTTGCACTGAAGAAATAATAAATTTTATAGGTAATTCCGAAAAATTTATGCCTCATTTTCACATGCCTTTGCAATCGGGAGATGATGAAATTCTGGCCAAAATGCAACGCAGATATAAAAGAAGACTGTATCAGGAGCGGGTAAACTATATTAAAAAAATCATGCCTCATGCCGGAATCGGAGTAGATGTGATTACCGGTTTTCCGGGCGAGACCGATTTTCATTTCAATAATACGTTTGAGTTCTTAGAGGGTTTAGATGTCAGTTATCTTCATGTATTTACGTATTCCGAACGATTAAATACGCCCGCAGCAAAAGAACCCAATCAGATTTCCGGAACGATCCGGAAAAAAAGAAGCGATGTGCTCCGCAAACTTTCAGACGACAAGAAAAATAAATTCAATTTAAAAAACATCGGAACGGTTCAGCAGGTTCTTATTGAATCCATAAATCAGGAAGGATTATTCGAAGCGTATACGCCAAATTATATACGCGTTGCGATCTCACCGCCGCACGTCTATCCCAATACTTTTAAAAATGTAAAATTAGAATCTCCAGGACCAGATCATCTGGTTCTTGCCAGCCTATTGCCAACAAAAGAGAACACACAATTCTTTGACGAACATGTAACCGCAGCTAAAGTGTATTAAAAGCTGCTTTTAAAAAGAAACACCAACGCTGATGGTAATAAAATCAGCCGTATAATCCTTTGCCGTATAAAATGCCGACAAGCCTTTTTCAAAAAATACATCGACTGAAAGGTATCCCAAATCAACTCCTCCGCCAACTTTAACACCAAATTGAGCATCCTTAATACTTTCGCTATTCAGATCCAGATTGTTCTTTTCAATTTTGGCAGTTAGCCCAAGCACCCCACCTCCCATGGCTCTGAGTACAAAGTCATCTGACTTGATCAGTTGATAACCTCCTAATAAAGGAATTTTCAAAAGGTAAATTTTTGGTTCCTCTGTAAAAACGGATAATCTGTTTAGCGATGTTTGGTTGAGTACATTCAGAATGACCCCTGTTTGAACAAAACTTCTTTGTTTAAAAAATCGCCCATTTACTGCGGCATGGATTCCACTGATGAATCCATCGTTGGTATTCGTCACCGGATTGGAAGTATACATCAAAGAAATTCCTGTGGCAACATGAATTTGTAACTGTGCACTGACCGGTTGACCAGAAAACCAGAAAACAAGGAAAAATAACAGCTTTAAGAAAGCATTCATAAATAGCTTACTTTTACGTTTGCAAATATATCCTATTATTTCAATTTTCTTTTAATCGTATACCCTCTATGTGGCCAGATCTTTCGTACATCATACACAGTATTACCGGAGTTCCTCCCGATAATGTTTTTGCGGTTGTAAAAACTTTTGGTCTTTTCCTGGGATTTGCATTTATCGCAAGTGCATTTCTGGCTTATCAGGAATTAAAAAGAAAAGAAACACGCGGTGTGCTGGCCGGGAGGGAAGAAAAAATAATTACTTACCAGCCCTTGCAGATCCAGACGATACTTTTACAAATGGCTATCCAGTTTATCATCTTTTCAAAGCTGGCCTACATCCTGCAACATGGTACTGAATTTATCAAGGACCCTGCTTCCATTGTTTTTTCTCTAAAAGCCACACCGCTGCCTGGTCTTATTGCTGCCCTTGTTTATGGTGTTTACCTCTTCATAAAAAAAAGCAAGCAGACAGAAAATGAAATCAAATATCAAATCGCCTACATCCATCCAAAAGACCGCATCTATGACATCACAACCATTGCCGCACTTTATGGGATTATCGGTAGTAAATTATTTTCCATACTGGAAAATTTTCAATCTTTTATAAAAGATCCCATTGGCGAATTTTTTTCCGGAAGTGGACTTACCATCTATGGTGGTTTGATCCTTGCTTTTATCATGGTGTTTCGCTATGTATCAAAAAAAGGTATGGCTCCTCTTCATGTCATGGACGCTGTTGCGCCTGCTCTTATGATCGGTTATTGCGTGGGCAGAATGGGTTGCCACTTCTCCGGTGACGGAGACTGGGGAATTGTAAATGAAATGACCAAACCGGGGTGGTTTATCTTTCCAGACAGCTGGTGGGCATACAATTATCCTCATAATGTGCTGAAGGAAGGTTTACGGATTGAGGATTGCCATTGGGAATATTGTTATCAATTATTTCCTCCTGTTTTTCCAACGCCACTATACGAGGTGCTGCTCGCGGGCCTGATCACTTCTGTGCTTTGGGTTTTGCGTACTCATATTCACCGCGCAGGCGTTTTGTTTTTTATTTACTGCCTTTTGAATGGGATTGAACGGTTTTTTATTGAGTTCCTTCGCGTCAATCCAAGATATCGCATTTTTGAGTTTGACCTGTCCCAGGCACAGTTCATCGCACTTGCACTTATCGCAACCGGCATCGGTGGAATTGTATATTTCTGGAAGAAAAATATTCCCAACTAACATTCGTTAGTAATTGATGATTACGGCCAAATCCTTTCGGTCCGGATTGTATAGCTGGGCGGAGCAAAATCCACGAACGTTTCCGTGGACGGGCGAAAAAGACCCCTATAAAATCTGGATTTCAGAAATCCTTTTGCAACAGACTCGTTCTGAACAGGCGTTGAGTTATTATCAATCTTTTTTACAGGTTTTTCCCGATATTCATTCATTATCCGATTCCCCGCTTGATACTGTATTAAAATACTGGCAGGGATTAGGATATTATTCCCGTGCCAAAAATCTTCATGAAACTGCCAAAGAATTAGTGAAAAAGTACAACGGTGTTTTTCCTAAACATCCTCGGGAATTATTGGCCCTGAAAGGAATTGGTAACTACACCTCTGCGGCAATTGCTTCTTTCGCATTTAAACATCCTGTATCTGTAATGGATGGGAATGTAATCCGCCTTTTCGCCCGATTACTTGGCATCCCTCATTTGCCCGAACGAAAGGACAGCAAAGCAGAGTGGGACCGGTGGTTGGAAAAATATCTGGACACAGAGCAGTCGGATATATATAATCAGGCACTGATGAATTTTGGAGCTGTTCAATGCAAACCGGTTAATCCACAATGTGAGCATTGTGTTTTCAGCAAGAAATGCGTGGCTTACCTGACACAATCGATCGCTTTATTTCCTGCAAAAAAACCTAAAGTCAAAATCAAAAAACGCTACTTCAATTTTATTTTATTCTCTAATGCGCAAAATGAAATTCTGATTCAGCAAAGAAATGAAAAGGACATCTGGAGAAACTTATACCAACTTCCATTGCTCGAAAAAAAAACTAATCAAAAACTCCGGAGCATTTCATTGCGTGCATCAGGAATCGCAACTGAAAAAATCGTTCTCAAGCTGCAATTTGAAGAATGCCGTCAGGTGAAACTTTCGCATCAGGAATTGCATTGCAACTTTTACAGTGCGCAGGACCCGCCCAAAAGACTTAAAATAAAGCCTGGTTTTTCTTTTGTAAACCGACAAAACTTGGCCAATTTTGCATTCCCAAGAGTCATCAGCCAGGTATTGTATAGCGAAAACAATCATAACAATCATGTTAAACAAAGTAACTTTAATCGGCAATCTGGGAAAAGATCCTGAATTCAGAACCCTGGAAAGCGGCACCACAAAAGCCAGTTTTTCTCTTGCTACGAACGAAAATTATAAAGACCGCAATGGCAATTGGCAAAAGAATACAGAATGGCATGATATTGTACTTTGGAGGTCCATGGCTGAAAAAGCCAAATCGCTCCGCAAAGGAATGCTGATTTATATTGAAGGAAAACTGACACACAGAAAATGGACCGATAAAGAAGGACGCGACCATTATACTACTGAAATAGTAGGAGATTTGATCCGGATTCTCGAAAAACGAGACGGTCCATCTCCATATCAATCTTCAGCCGTCTCTGGCGAAGATAAAAAGCCCGATGAATCTCAAATCGATGCTCCTGATACAAACGAAGACGACTTGCCTTTTTAAGGTCTTCTTCCAATTTTTAACTTAAACATCAAGAGTGGACCCCGATCCTTTTTCGAACACTTACTTCAATCATTTCTTTTCCACATTCCTGCTGGTTTCCTGGCCAGTATTGCTCCCTTTTGTGTTCTTGATATTATTATTGACTCTGCTTGGTATTTTTATGGCCAGCCAATCAGCCATTTTATCAATATCGTCGGAAGTCTACGCAAAACAGAACAGCCGGGCAGCAAAAGCATTTCTTTTTTTGAAAAGAAATCAACGATCATTTTCGAGTTTGATATTGACTTGCAACACAGTTGTCATAATTTGTATTTGTTTTATCGTGTACCATCTTCTTGAGCAATGGTTCTTGCCGGTAAACACTGCTGAATCCAATGGAATAGAGTTGCCTTTCTACTCAAATTCCAGATCTCCGCTGACGATTGCCCCACATTCTCTAACTGTGTTCTCTTCTATCCTGATATCATCTACTCTCATATTGCTTTTCAGAGAGTGGATGCCTAAATTTTTTCAATTAATCAATCCTGAACGGCTTGCACTATTTGCTTCCATTCCCTTGAAAAATTTAAACTGGATTCTATGGCCATTGCTTTATCCGATGGTATCCATTGCGAATTACGCTGAAAAACGCATTCAACAGCGTAAAATTATATTGCAACATACTACTAAAGAAGATCTCGACACGGCCATTGATCTGGCATTGAAAAAAGAAAAAGTCAACGATAAACAAGTCAACATTCTGAGAGGCATAATCAATTTCAATGATGTAAGCACAAAACAAATAATGACGCCCCGAACCGAAATTTATGGGCTGGATTTTAATTTGCCTTACCATGAAGTTTTAAACACCGTAAAAGAATGTGGGTTTTCAAGGCTTCCGGTGTACAACGAAGACTTTGACCAGATCACCGGCATCTTATATGCAAAAGATCTTATCGCACATCTTCGCGAAGATGTGAATTTTGAATGGCAGAGACTCATAAGAACAGATATCATGTTCGTTCCGGAATCTAAAAAAATCAATGAATTGTTGGATGAATTCAGACAAAAGCACAAACACATGGCTTTTGTTGTTGATGAGTATGGAGGTACCAACGGACTTATTACCTTAGAAGACATTATGGAAGAAATCGTTGGCGAAATCAAAGATGAATTCGACGATCAACAGGAGATTGCATATGTAAAACTCGATTCAAACAATTATCTTTTTGAAGGAAAAACACTGATCAATGATCTTTGCAGAATTTTAAATCTGGATACTGACTTGTTTGAATTGGCAAGAGGGAACGCAGACTCCATCGCTGGCCTGTTTCTTGAACAAACAGGTGAAATGCCTTATAAGGAACAGACGCTTGAAATCCAAAATGTTCGACTTACCGTGACCGCCGTATCTAAAAAAAGAATTGAACAAATCAAAGTGAGCTTATTATAATCGTTTTGTCTTATGAATGCAGTAAACATCCCGGGATATTTTTTCATTGTAATAATGGCATTGGCTTGCTCAGAACCCGTCTATCAGCCGAAACCCAGAATGTTTCCTTCCATCAATTTTCCTGAAACGCATGATCAGAAATTTCAGCCAGAATCTTGTCCCTATACATTTCAACATGCGGGATACTTTCAAATACAAATGGATACCAATTTCTTTGACGAAAATGTATCGGGTAAATGCTGGCTCAACATGCAGATTCCGGTCTTCAACGGAACTTTGCATTGTTCTTATTATCCGCTGACTTCACAACAAGACTTGACTAAATACATTAAAGATGCATACCAGCTTGCACGGGAACATCAGAAAAAAGCGAATTTCATAGACGAGTTACCCATTCATAAACCAGGCCGGCTTTCCGGTATGTTGTTTAATATCGAAGGTCCGGTCGCATCGCCTTTTCAATTTTTCCTTACCGACAGCAGCCATCATTTTTTTAGAGCATCCTTGTATTTTAACAGTCAGGCTAAACCCGATTCCCTTGCGCCCATCGTCGAATATGTCAAAAAAGACATCATGGAAATGATCAATAGCTTCGAATGGAGGTAGGGGGGCTTTTGGGCTTTTAGGCTTTTGGACTTTTAGACTTTTGGACTTTTGGACTTTTAGGCTTTTAGGCTTTTAGGCTTTTTGGCTTGTAGGCTTGTAGGCTTGTAGGCTTGTAGGCTTGTAGGCTTGTAGGCTTGTAGGCTTTTGGACTTTTGGGCTTTTAGGCTTTTAGGCTTTTAGGCCTATATGCCTATATGCCTCCACGCCTCCCAACTGAAATAATCAAGCTTTACAACAGATACATTCAAATCACAGCACCCTGTATCTCAGTCCTATGTTGAGACCGAAGAAAAGGTACTTTTGCTTAACCGGATACGAATCTTCTGTTATGGAGTTAAAGTAATATCTGGCAGAAGGTTCGAGCATGAGCATCATGCGCTCGTTGTATTTATAATTAAGTCCAATGCTGGTTATAAGGCTTAATCCTGCTTTGGTTTTATATATCAATTGGCTTCCTTCTCCGGGATCGCCCAGGTTATAGATTGTTTTTTGGTCTGCCTGATAAATTTTTCCGGAATGTCTTGTCGAAATATTAAATCCCAGTCCGCCATTCACACTTAAGATAAAATCCTTCAAATCTCTTTCATATCCAAGTATAAATGGAATATCAAAACTTCTGAAATGATTATAGGATTGATCCATGATTTCGGTGATCTGTGTATCGAGACTGATAACATTTCCATTTTTATCTTTGATGATCGTCTGGGTTTCTTTAATGTAATTGTAATCAAACCGCTCAGAATTGTTGGAGTATTGCAGGCCTGTTCTAAATGCGAGACCATTGCTGAATACTACAGAACCCCTTAAACCCATGGTATAAGATAAAATTGGTTTTTCAGTATTCGCTCTCTTCTCAGCATAGGATAGCATTGAAGGATCTGATACGGAAAAGCTTCTTTTCGCTAGTTCAGGTGCGTAATATGCATCAACGAAAAAATGAGTTTTGTCGTTGTTGTATACATTACAACCTTCTGCAATTTTAGTGAAATCCAGTTTCCGGTCTTTTGCCTGCAGAAAGTTTTGAATGCCTGGAATTTTACTTGTTTCACTCCACCGGGTCTCCTCTGTTTTTTCGATGATAAAATTCGGGTCTGCAGAAGCTATAAGATGATCTCCTGCTGTGTAATTTAAATCATTTGCTACGGATTCGTTTTCCTCTGCTATTTCATCCTGATCAGATCTTGCAGATAAATCTTTTTTGCTTTGTGTCGTTTCGCTATTTCTTTCATATCCATAGCTTGCACTGGAATTTGAAGATAACAAATTTTTATCCCCGATTTCAGGAGCCTTCTTTTCAACAATATAACTAACCTGTGTCGCAATTGCTTCTGATGCTTCCGAAATAGAATTACTGGTTTGGCTTTGCAGTGAAAGCATGGCTGTTCCTTTGTCTTCTGCCCCCTGATTTTGATCGGGAAGATCCAAAGGATGTTTAGGTTGGATCATCTGATCCGGATTCCGGTTTAACCACAGCAGTGCAACCAATCCGCCGACCACGGCTAAAAAGATCACAGCCCATAACCAGTTCACCCAATTCCCCAACAGAAAAGGCCTTCTTTTTTCGCCATCGAGATGCCTGGCGATATTTTCCCAAACTGCATCACTTGGATTCATCTCAAAAGAGTCCAATCTCTTTCTAAAGAGTCGATCCAACCAATGTTCCTGCCCCGATTTACTCATATAACCGTTTTTTGATATTTCAATAGTTTTTCTTGTAATGCTTTCCTGGCCTTTACCAATTGAGATCTTGATGTGCTTTCTTCAATTTGTAAAGAATCTGCTATTTCCTTGTGCGAATACCCTTCAATTGCATACAAATTAAAGACCATTCTGTAGCCTTCGGGCAATTCATTGATCATGTTCAGCAATTCTGTCTCGGCCATTTGATCGATTACTTCCGGTTCTTCTGCAGAGTCCGGAAGATCATCTCCCGCCGTAAATTCGTTTTGAAAACTTTTGCGATTACAATTTTTAATCGCATTGTTGATCATAATTTTCCTTACCCATTGCTCGAAAGGGCCTTCCGACTTGTATTGTTCCAGATTGGTAAATACTTTTATAAAACCATCCTGCAACAAATCTTCGGCCTCCATGCGGTGTCTTGAATAGCGAAGACAGACCGCTAACATCTTCCCTGAATAGCGATCAAACAACTGCTTCTGACTGATACGATCTCCCCGAAGACAACCTTGTATGATCTTTTCTAAATCCACGAGACCACTAGCTTTATAGATGACCCTTCATCACATGAAAATGCTGCCTGCCACCTCTTTGAATTTTAAGAAGGACAATATTAGCTTAACACATTGACATTCAATAGGAATTTTTCCAAAATTTCGTTAAAAGCATCCGGTTTTTCCATCATCGGAGCATGCCCGCAATGGTCCAGAAAGAACAATTGGGAATTGGGTATCAGCTCTCTAAACTTTTCAGCTACAAAAGGGGGGGTCACACCATCGTTGCTGCCCCATATCAAAAGGGTGGGTATTTTGATTAAATGAAGCTTATCGCCCATGTTGTGCCTGATGGCAGATTTTGCTGTGGCTATGACCCTGATTGCTTTTCCCCGGTCATTGACGATATCGTAGACTTCATCCACCAACTCCTTGGTGGCAACCGAGGGATCGTAAAACGTCTCTTCTGTTTTCTTTTTAATGAATTCGTAATCTCCCCTTTTAGGAAACGTATTCCCCATACCACTTTCAAACAGCCCAGAACTTCCAGTCAAAGTAAGACTCTGCACTTTATCGCTGTCTCTTATGGTGTACATCAACGCAATATGTCCTCCAAGACTATTCCCAACCAGATTCAGCTGATGGTAATTTTTATACTCCACAAAATCATGCACATAGTCTACGAGTCCGCTAACCGATGCTTGAAGTATAGGAAGTTCATAAATGGGTAAAAGTGGGACGATTACATTGAAATTCTTTCCAAAATTGCGAATAATGCCTTCAAAATTACTTAAGGCACCAAAAAGTCCATGGAGTAGCATGAGATTCGGGCCCTTAGTGCCCGACTCGATGTATTTAAATTTTCCTTCAGTGCGAATGGAATATTCCATGATTTTTCAATGCTTCGAACAAAAATAGTAGAATTATTAACAAATTAGGTATGCTTGTTCTCTGCGCCTATTTTCCAGTAGAAAAACAAACAATAGAGGAACAATACGATTCCAACAATTTGGTGAAAAACAGCGAACCAAATTGGTATGGCTCCAACGCTATTGATCAAGGTTAGAATACCCAACATGACCTGTAAAGACAACAACAATATCGCGCATCCGATCCAATTTTTATACCGATCGCCATATCTTTTATAAATCCTGTATAAAACAAAAATCATGAAACCAAAAATCAAATACGCCAAACTTCTGTGCCAAAATTGTACGATGAGCGGACCGGCTGCAGAAATTTCATAGTCGCCGAAAACGTACAGACTATACGATGTAACATTGAAGGCCTCATCAGGAATCCATTTCCCTTGAATCAAAGGCCAGGTGGGCGCTACGATGGCTGCTTTCATTCCGGCCACGACACCCCCAATAAAAATCTGGAGAAACAATAAAATATTGGTCGCAAGAAGCATTCGATTTAATGTTCTGTCCCTTGGTCCCATTAAGCTCTTAGCCAATGATCTTTTGACAATGATCCACAACAAATAGGCAACAGTGATGACTGCAGCAACAAGATGGAAAGACAATTTATAAGCATTCACCCAGGGGCGATGAATCAAGCCACTGCTCACCATGATCCACCCCAGACTGGCCACAAATGCAGCCAGCAAAACCAAAATTAAAAGCCTTTTAATTAAGACTGAATCGAGTTTTTTCTTGAAAAGAAAATAGAAAAAAGGAAAAACAAAACAAAGTCCCATAAGCCTTGCCCACAACCGGTGAAAGTATTCCCAGAAATAAATAAATTTAAAATCATTCAGACTAAAAGCACTGTTAATCTTTTGGAACTGAGGAGTAGCTTTGTATAAATCAAATTGTTCGCGCCAGGATTCTTCTGAAATTGGAAAATAAATCCCCGTTACGATGTCCCATCGCGTGATGCTCAATCCGCTACCAGTCAGTCTGGTGATCCCACCCAGGAAAATTTGAATGATCAACATAAACAAACCCAGATAGAGCCAGATATTTATCGAATCTTTTGATCCTCCAATCATGGGTCAAAGATCAAAATATTCGCTAACTCTTCATTTTTGATTTCGTTTTCCCATCATATATATTCAATTTAAATATATAAATAAAATACATGATGTATTTACTCGTGTTGAAATGTGGAAAACGTTCTATTAAAATTCAATATAATGTTTTCAACAATTTATTTTTAATCTATTTAATTCATTATCAAGATTAAAAAATACTTATGAACACTTGTTGAAATCAGACCTTGTTAAAAACAGATGTTGATACTGATGTTTAATAAAAAATAAATATCCGTGTTTATGAACAGCTTTACCAAAGAAAACGCCATATTGAATAATTTGCAGTGGAATTCTTACTCAAAATTTAATAATAAGATAAAAACCGTCTGAAGTACATTTTAAAATTAAAAAATTCAGGTACTGAATAGCAGCGTTTTAAATGTACGAATTATTCAATATGTTTAAAAAAAAGTATGAGAGCATTGTTACAGCGGGTTCAAACAGCAAAGGTGGAGATTGAGGGACAAATCGTCGCAGAAATAGACCACGGCCTCCTGGTTTTTCTCGGGGTATGTGACGAAGACGATGCATCCGATATTGAATGGTTGTCATCGAAAATCGTTCAAATGCGCATTTTTTCAGATGAAAATCATAAGATGAACTTGTCGGTAGAAGAAACTGGAGGACAATTTCTGATCATCAGTCAATTTACGCTCTATGCGTCTACCAAAAAAGGAAACAGACCGGGATTTACTGCTGCCGCCCGAGGTGAAAAGGCTAAAAAATTATATGATGATTTTGTCGGTAAGATTGAGGAATTGAGCTCTAAAAAAGTTGAAACTGGTGAATTTGGGGCGGATATGAAAGTTTATCTGATCAATGACGGTCCGGTGACCATATGGATAGACAGCAAAAATAAAGAATAAAAAAAAATGAATAAGTACCAGGAACAAACCGATCAGTGGATCCGGCAATTCGGTGTCCGTTATTTTGATGAAAGAACAAATATGCTTTTACTCGTAGAGGAGGTAGGAGAATTATCGCGATGGATCGCAAGAAAATATGGAGAACAATCCTTTAAGGAAGCGGAAGACGAAAAAAATGTCGATAATCATATTGAAGATGAAATGGCGGATGTTTTTTTTGTATTCTGCTGTCTGGCCAACCAAATGAACATAGATATCGACCGTATATTTGAAAGAAATCTCGATAAAAAAACAAATCGGGACAGCGACAGGCATCATTCAAATAAAAAACTTAAATCAGAACGCGATTGATCAAAAGAACTACACAGATTCTGGCTTTTTCCTTTCTGATCATTTGTTTGTTTTCGGCTGTATTTGCTTATGTGCTGATTTCAGATAAAACCAGACATGCAAACAATCAGATTCCCGATTGTGCATTATGGGAACCCATGCAGAAAGCCTGTATTCGATGCGATCTGGTTTTTGAACAAAAGGAAAACTGGATCAGCAGATATTTTACCGGATTGAATTCGACTTATAAATGCCAGCTATCAAACTCCGAAAACAACATCCAGGAAAATTGCTTTTATTATTTATTTGGTGCAGACAAATTTGGTCGCGATGTGTTCAGCCGGGTAGTTCTGGGTCTCCGGTATACGCTGCTTATCTCACTAAGTGCCGTACTCTTGTCATTAATCATTGGTTTGGTTCTAGGAGGCCTTGCAGGATATTTTGGTGGAAAAACCGACCAGATCATCAGCGTTTTTGTAAATGTTTTCTGGTCGTTACCAACGATACTTCTCGCATTTGCAGTGATTCTGAGTTTTGGAAGGAACATGTTTTCGATTTTTATAGCCATCAGTCTTACCATGTGGGGCGATGTAGCAAGATTGGTGCGGGGCCTGGTTCTTAAACACAAGGAATACCTGTACGTTCAGGCTGCCAAAACCCTGGGATACTCGAGAATAAAAATCATCTTCAAAGAAATTATTCCTAATCTTATGGGACCGGTCTGGGTCAATGCCGCAGGGAATTTTGCCCTGGCTGTCTTGCTGGAATCAGGACTTTCATTCTTAGGATTTGGCTTGCAGCCACCGGTGCCAACTTTGGGGAACATTTTACAAGAACAGTATGTATACGCGATTTCGGGAAAGCCTATGTTAGCGTTGATTCCTTCTATTATTGTAGTTTTGCTCATATTATCTTTTCAGGTTTTTACAAATTATTTAAGAGACCGTAACGACCTGAAAAAGAAGCATTGATTCAAAATGACCAGGGAACACGATTTACTTGTAAAAAAAGAAAATGAACTTAGTTTAAAGCAGCTTCAAATTACGTCGTTGCTCAACATTACTCAGGCGATCAATGGGAACCTGCCGCAGGAAGAATTGTTTGAGATGTATAAAAAATTCCTGACCTGGGAACTCAGTATTGAACGTCTGGTATTATTTTCAAAAGACGATAAAAACTGGATACCGGTGGTGAGTCACAATCTCGATCCTCAAACCCCGGTAGATGAGCTTCCCGGTCACTTTATCAAATACAGCAGACTGCACACGGTAAAAAATACGGATCCGGAGGCCATGCGTTTTTTTGAATTTATCATTCCGGTTTATCATAAATCAGACCCGATTGCTTACTCTCTGATCAGCGGGATTAAAAACGGAGATGACATTTATGCGAATATTCAATTCATCACGTCCATAACGAACATTGTGGCGGTTGCCATTGAAAACAAACGACTGGTCCGAAAACAAATTATCCAGGAAACAGAATGGGAGATGGCCAAAGAAGTAACGCAAATGCTCATCCCGGATCAAATGCCCGAAGGAAAAGAGTTTTCACTGGCCAATATTTACAAACCACACTACAAAGTGGGAGGAGACTACATCGATTATTTATGGTTCTCCGAGCACCAGCTTTGTTTTTGCATAGCAGATGTTTCAGGCAAAGGAATTGCTGCAGCCATGATCATGGCCAATTTTCAGGCATTGGTCCAGAATTTAGGTCAGCAATACAAAGATCTGGAAACACTCGTACTGGCGTTAAATCAGGCAGTATTGAGGATAACCAAAGGCGAAAAATACCTCACCTTTTTTATAGGAGAGGCCGATTTTAAACAAAAACGGCTTTATTATGTGAACGCAGGTCACATTCCACCTGTTTTGTATCAAAAAGGGGAGATTATTGAACTGAAAGCAAGCACAACGATAATAGGCCATTTTGATCCATTGCCCGATATAAAAGAATCTTATGTTCCGTTGGAGCCCGGTACCATACTCGTAGCCTATACGGATGGATTGACCGATGTAAAAAACCAGTCTGGCGTAAACTTTTCAATGAATAAACTAAAACAGTTTATATTAGACCATAAATCCGACAAGCCCGGAAAGCTTTGTCAGGACCTGATGGACGAGATTGTATTACATGGAGAAAATACAGAAATGCCAGACGATATAGCGATCATGACCTTTAAATACGAAGCACCATGAAAAAGAAACTCATAGCCGTGCTTTTGGCCATTTTTGCAGGAGCCTTTGGCGTGCATAAGTTTTATCTGCGGCAACCCGAAATGGGTATAGCCTACATCGCCCTTTATATCTGGTTAGGTCGTTTTTTCGGATTTCCTTTTTCTGCGATACTGGCCTGGTACGATGCCTACAAATTGATGATGATGGATGAGCAGGAATTCGACAGGAAATACAATAGTTATTATTTCAGGGATCGCTACGGAAGACGGAGAGACATTCCTAAAGAAAGGCCGTTTCAAAAAAGAGGAAAATATATTTTAATCGATGACGATCAGCCCAAAACGGAAAAGCAGCCATCAAATTATTTTAAAAACAAACGGAATAAGAAAATAGCAGAAACACATAAACAGGCAGGCATTCGAAAATTCAAAGCATACGACGCTAAAGGAGCGATAGAAGAATTTACCAAAGCACTAGAGAATAACCCCACAGATATTTCTACCCATTTTAACATTGCTTGTGCATATTCTGTAGAGGAAAAAGGAATGGAAGCGTTCCAACACCTCGAGCAAGCCGTATCACTTGGGTATCAGGACACCTATCATATTTTAAACAACGAAGCCCTGGCTTATATCCGTGTTTTTCCAGCATTCGAAATGTTCCAAATGAATGGATTCAAATTAAACCCACAGATCATTTCATCCATCAAAGAAACAGAAGAAAAACAAAGCAAGGAAAAATTTGACCTGTATCGTAAAGTGCCGGTCTTATTAAAAACAGAAGCGCAATGAAACCATTGGAAGAAATAGAAATTCAGAAACCGGTTTTGCATCCGGGAGACCTCGTTTCTAAAGCAAGACTATTGTTTAAGGAAGGCCAGTGTATGGAATTGCCGGTCGTTGATAACGGAAAATGTCTTGGCACATTTCACGAACTTGTACTTCACAACTATGAAGAAGATGTCATTTTGAATCCAATGGATTTTAAAAATGCGTCAATCGCATCAGCAGGAGACGAAATTCCGGTGCTGTGGAGAAAATTTATGGAGAACCAGTGTTCGACTTTAATTTACCAGGATGCAGAAGGAAAATTTCTGGGGTACATCACCGTTTGGGATGTTGTAAAAATTTACAAACAGGTTTTAGGAATTGGCGAATCGAACTGCTTGTTGGTTTTGAAATTGCGGAAAATGGATTATCGTCTTTCAAAACTGGCAACGATGGCAGAAGAAGCCGAATGTTACATTATCCACAGCTTTATTGTACAAGCAAGCGATCGGGAAGTAATTTATTTAAATCTCGATTTGGAAGGAGCAAATCCGGAAGGATTTATACAAACGCTGGAGCGCCATGAAATCGAAGTGGAACGATTTCTGTGCAGAACGGAAAAAGAAGATGTGTTGCAGGAGCGTTATGATATGCTTATGAGCTATCTGAATGTTTAAGACTTATTTTATTTCAAAATCGTTATTCTTTTCAATTGTATTCTCCTTGGTAAGCTTGTTGGCGAAAACACAAGCCGATAGTTTACTTCATCTTAAAGATATTCAGTTCAAAGACCTCGAAAAAACAAAAGCATGGTATTTGTTGCGCGAGATCCGTTATGAAACCGGAGATACCATGCGTTTAAAAGAGCTGGAAAGAATTATACTCAATATAGAAGCGGATCTTCGAAGGACAAACTTGTTTACTAAAATCAACATCATACCGGTATTGGATTTTTCCGAAAAAAACTATGTCAGTTTTATCGTAGAAGTGCATGAAAACTGGTTTATCTATCCGAGTCTCATCGCTGAACTTGCAGACCGAAATTTTAATGTGTGGTGGAATGAATACAACGGTTCTTTAAAGCGCATCAATCTGGGATTGGCCATTCAGCATATTAATCTCAGCGGAACCAACGACGACCTCCAGCTTAAATACCAATTTGGTTATACCAACCGATTTGTATTGCGCTATTTCAGGCCGGCCTTAGGCGCCTCATCGAAATGGGGATTTGGTTCGGCATATTATTATACCGAATTCAAAGAGACCCCTGTGCTCACTACGGGCAACAAACAAACCTTTATCAAAGACGGCTCGACACCCCTGTTTATTCGAAGAGAAGTTTCCGGGAGTGTCTTATTCAAATTCAATAAATTCTGGAATTTCGATCTGGCTATAGGCCACCACCACAATTCATTCCATTCCGAATTTTCTGCATCTTATCCCGATTTCTTTTTAGGCGGTGCCAACAGGCAGATCTTTACTCAATTTACCCTGACTACAATTTTTTCGAACCTGGACCACAAGCTAAGGCCCGCAAGAGGTTTCCAGTTTTCAACTTCTTTAAGACAAACGGGAATTCCGGGTTGGCAGACGTATGGATTTACCAGCCTGAACGCTGGTGTTAAAGCAGCCAGAAAACTGGGTAAACAATTTTACATTGAAACTGCCATTTCAGGGAAATGGGGAATCAACAGAGGCAAACGGCCGTACAATTTGTACAAGGGTTTGGGTTATTCTGACACGAACATTTCCGGATATGAACTTTACGTTATTGATGGCCTGGATTATTTTTATATGAATAATCAGATACGATCTCAACTCCTGAGCTTTAAATGGGATTTGTTCAGGATATTTAAAAGTGAACCCAAGTTGCGCCTGAAAACCGATATCGACATCAGTCTGCAAGGCAACATGGCTTATGTAAATGATCCTTTTTTCTATGAAGAAAATGATTTGGTCAACACAATGTTGTACAGCACCGGAATTGGGCTTAATTTTACTGTCAATGACCTGGTGGAATTCAATGTTTATTACAGCATCAGCCACCTGGGCGAAAAAGGACTGTATTTTCATACACGAAGAGCATTTTGATGAATGTATTTATTTATTGTCAACACCTTAGAAAAGAAGACATCGCCCATGTCAAGGCTTTGATTGCGCAGTTAAAAGATCAAAAACTTGATTTTTCATTTAATGAGGGCTACCCGGAGCAGGCGGGCATAGGCAATGTTCAAACCTGGAAAAATTCTGAGGACCTGCAATCAAAAAAACCGGATTTTTTAATAAGTCTGGGCGGAGATGGAACCATATTAAAAGCACTGACCTATGTGAGAAATTCAGGGATACCCATTTTGGGAATCAACCTTGGAAGACTTGGATTTTTGGCAAGCACTGAAAAAAAACTGATCGCAGATGTAGTTCATTATCTTGCCAATGGAATGTATGAAATCGATTACAGGAGCTTGATCCGTCTCGAATCAAGCCATGCCCTGTTTGGAGAAACGCCTTTTGCTTTAAACGATTTCACATTGTTAAAAAGAGATAATTCATCCATGATCACCATCCACACCTACATCAATGGTGATTATTTAAATTCCTATTACGCGGATGGATTGATTGTTGCAACGCCAACGGGGTCTACAGGGTATTCATTGTCCTGCGGAGGACCGATACTTTTTCCACAATCGCAAAATCTCATCATCACGCCGGTGGCGCCACACAATCTGAATGTAAGGCCTGTCGTGATCCCCGATGATGTGGTGCTGAGTTTTGAAGTTGAAGGAAGAGCAGAGAATTTTTTGTGCACGCTGGATTCAAGATACGAAGTCATCACAGCAGAGCACCAGCTCGCCATCAAAAAAGAATCCTTTGATATCGGTTTGATCAGATTGCATCCCTCGGGTTTTCTAAAAACATTAAGGGAAAAATTAAACTGGGGAATCGATAAAAGAAATTGAGATCATGCAAATACGCATTTATTGGAATGGAAAGGCTTATGTTGCAGACCTTCAATCCGGAATAGATATTTCTATTCCATTTAAGGAAGGTTACAATCAGGTGAATTGTTTTTATGCACCTTTTTTCAATTCGCAGGCAGTGAAAAGTGGCGATTTTATCGGAAGCGTTTCACAAGGTGGGCCCGTTAATTTTTTCAATACATTTATCAATATTCATGGCGGGGGAACACACACAGAGTGTTGCGGACATATTACCACAGAACGCGAACATGTAAATGGGGTGTGCAGGGATTTTTTTGGAATGGCATGTTTAATTTCAGTTTATCCTACCCAAATGGAGGATGGCGATCGCGTAATTACCAAAAAAAGTTTGCAGGCATTGATGGAAGAAACGATATCGACCGATTTTATAATCATCAGGACCCTGCCCAATGACCATGTTAAAACGAGCAGACATTATTCAGGAACCAATCCACCCTATGTGGAGGCTGAGGCCATGAGCTGGCTCGTAGAAAAAGCTTACCATCATTTGTTGATAGACTTGCCTTCGGTCGATAAAGAAATGGATGGAGGCTTGCTGGCCTGTCACCACATTTTCTGGAAAGGAGACCGTAAAAAAAATTGCACGATCACAGAACTGGTATACATACCCGATCAGGTAAAAGATGGTTATTATTTCCTCAACCTTCAAGTAGCACCGATTGAATCGGATGCATCTCCATCCAGACCTGTATTATACAGCATTCATCCGGAATAAAAAATTGCGAGATGAAGAAAACAGAAGTTTTGTATTCGAAGTATAAAAAGTTGCCACGCAATGCCTATCATGAATTCTGTTACTTCTACAAAACGAACAAGTCAACCATTGAGCAAATGGAATTTGGAGAATACATCGAAATCAGATATGACTACATACGCGCATTGTTTTATACAGACGAATACCCAAGTTTGCACAAGGAAGCCGACCGTTATCTGGTGGAAATTTTGAACGATCAGCATTTTGACGAGCAAAGCAGAGGGTTTTATATCAATACGATCTTGCTCAAAGCCAAAGCATTTCTCAACCATAACCAGCCGGCAAAAGCCATTGGTGCATATAAGGAACTGGTGAAACTGGCTCCCCACAATCGCATATTTAAAAGAACATTGTTTGGATTGTGTTATCAAAGACATTACCTGCAGGGAAAAAAAGCACTGGCTGTAGTTATCCTGATGGTGTTGGTATCCTTGTTTTGCAATGCCTTGCTGATCTTTTTTGTGCAACCCTTTTATCCGGATTCCGGCTTACTTTTGGAAGGGATCAGAAACAGCACATTTATCATCGGTTCTCTGTTGTTTTTAGCTTGTCATACGACGTATCTTTGCAGGGCAATCAGGGAAATCAGAAATTCCGCATAAACTGGCCGTTTTGGCGTTAAAAAGCCAGGATTACGAGCAGAACAGGCCCCTAAGCAAATTAAATCGGGTATCCCTGCCAATTTGGCACATAATTGCGGGCTGGAATGATTTATGAAGTAGGATATAATTTTTTATAATTTTTAGAAATGTTTGGGAATTTACTGAAGAAAATATTCGGAACAAAGCAAGACAAGGATGTCCAGTCTTATTCCGGACGTATTGAAGAGATTTACGAAGCGACAAAAGAATTGCAGGGATTAGACAACGACGCATTGAGAGGAAAGACACACGAATTCAGAGAACGCATTCAAAATTATCTTAGCGAAATTAATGAAGAAATTGCTGCGCTTCGAAAAGCAGCCGAAGAAAACGAAGATGTTTTTGCAAAAGAGGATATCTACAATGAGATCGATCAAAAAATAAAATCACGCGATCAGCAGATTGAGGAAGTGTTGAAGGAAATTTTACCTGAAGCATTTGCGGTAGTGAAAGAAACAGCAAAAAGATTTACAGAAAATACCACATTGCGTGTCAAAGCCACAGAACACGATCGAAATCTTGCAGTGACCAAACCGTATATTAAACTGGAAGGCGACACCGCAGTTTATGCAAACCAGTGGACTGCTGCAGGTGGACAGGTGGTCTGGAACATGGTGCACTACGATGTTCAGTTAATTGGAGGTATGGTTTTGCACGATGGAAAAATTGCGGAAATGGCTACCGGCGAAGGGAAAACACTGGTTGCTACATTGCCTGCTTATTTAAATGGTCTTACAGCAGAAGGAGTGCACATTGTAACAGTCAATGATTATCTGGCAAGAAGAGACAGCGAGTGGGTGGGTCCCATCTTTGAATTTTTAATGATGACGGTAGATTGCATTGACAAATACAAACCGCATTCACCGCAAAGAAAAAACGCATATAAATGCGACATTACTTATGGGACCAATAATGAATTTGGTTTTGACTATCTGAGAGACAACATGGTGCGCAGCGTGGACGAAAAAGTTCAGGGGAAGCACCACTATGCCATGGTCGATGAAGTTGATAGCGTATTGATTGACGATGCAAGGACCCCTTTGATCATATCAGGTCCTGTAGATGTCGATGAAGAAAGTCAGGAATACAATGTATTGAAACCAAAAGTTGAAAAACTGATCAACGAACAAAAAAGACTTTCCACTTTATATCTTACAGAAGCGCGAAAATTGATTTCCGAAGGCTCAACAGGTCATCAGGCTGGAGAAGGCGGGCTGGCATTGTTCAGATCTTATCGGGCCATGCCTAAATCCAGGCCGCTTATCAAATATTTAAGTGAAGATGGAATCCGTAATATTCTTCACAAGACCGAGAACTATTATATGCAGGAGCAATCCAAGAACATGAGGGTTGCCGATGAGCCTCTGCTGTTTACTATCGACGAAAAGAACAGACAGGTTGAACTTACAGCATTGGGTATAGATTTCCTTTCAAAAGGAGAATCAGATAATAACTTTTTTCTGATACCGGATCTTACCGATGAAATAAATTCAATTGAAAGCAATCATTCTTTGAACAGGGATGAACAGACTAAAGCCAAAGAAAAAGTACTGGATGATTTTTCGATTAAGTCTAAAAGGTTGCACTGTGTAAGCCAATTGCTAAAAGCATATGCTTTATTCGAAATTGATGAAGACTATGTCGTCATGGAAGGTCATGTGAAAATTGTGGATGAAGGCACCGGGCGATTGCTTGAAGGCAGAAGATATTCGGATGGACTACACCAGGCAATTGAAGCCAAGGAAAACGTGAAAGTTGGTGAATTAACGCAAACGTATGCAACGATCACGCTTCAAAATTATTTCCGGATGTATCACAAGCTTGCGGGCATGACGGGAACAGCAGAAACCGAGGCCGGTGAACTTTGGCAGATTTATAAACTGGACGTCGTAGTGATCCCTACCAACAAACAAATTATCAGAGATGACAGAGAGGATCTCGTTTATAAAACAGCAAGAGAAAAATTCAATGCGGTCATCGATGAAATTTCCGATTGCACTTCCAAAGGAAGGCCGGTTCTTGTGGGTACAACGTCCGTTGACATATCCGAAAAGCTGAGCAGAATGTTGCAATTGCGAGGAATTCCGCACAATGTACTCAATGCCAAACAACACCAGCGGGAAGCAGAGATCGTCGCAGAAGCGGGATTGCCGGGCAAGGTTACCATTGCAACAAACATGGCAGGCCGGGGCACCGATATTAAAATTTCTGAAGAAGTAAAAAAAGCAGGTGGACTTGCCATCATTGGAACAGAACGACATGAATCCAGGCGGGTTGACAGACAGCTGCGCGGACGCGCAGGACGTCAGGGAGATCCCGGATCCAGTCAGTTTTTTGTTTCTTTCGAAGACAATCTCATGCGTTTGTTCAATTCCGAAAGAATCACTTCCATCATGGATAAGCTGGGACACAAGGAAGGAGAAGTGCTCCAGCATCCTATGGTTACTAAATCCATTGAGCGCGCACAGAAGAAAGTGGAAGAGAATAATTTTGGTATCCGCAAAAGATTGCTGGAATACGACGACGTAATGAACATCCAGCGCGAAGCCATTTACAAGAAAAGGAATCACGCGTTATTCGGCGACCGTCTTACGGTAGATCTGAGTTATATGTTTCATTCTACCATCGAACAACTGTTAGCCAGACACAAAGCCAATCAGGATTACGAAGGATTTGAATACGACGTGATCAGCATTCTTGGCTTTGAACCTCAAATGGATAGTGCCTTTTTTAAGGAGTCCAGGGATCAGGAAATTATTAACGAAATCAACAAACAATTTTTTGAGTGGTATCACCGGAAGGAAGAACAATTTAAAGAAGTTTTATTGCCACTTATTAAAAACGTGAAACAAAACGAAGGAACTAAGTATCAGCGGGTGGCCATTCCGGTTTCAGATGGTCATTCCGAACCCATTCCGATTGGAGTGGAAATGGAAGAAGCACTGAGTCACAACGGACAAAGTATCATGAGAGATGTTGAAAAGACCATTGCGTTGATCAAACTGGACCACAACTGGAAAGAACATCTTCGCAACATGGATGAACTCAAAGAATCGGTTCAGGCTGCAAGTTTTGAGCAGAAGGACCCATTGGTTATTTATAAACTCGAAGCATTCAAATTGTTTGAACAACTGGTTTATAAAATGAATCAGGAGATCACGTCGTTTCTTGCCAAGAGCAGACTCGTATTTGCAATGGATCAACAAGTTTCGGAAGCGAAAGCACAACGAACAGATTACAGCAAGACAAAAACCAGCCGTGAAGAAGAAAATGTCAAACGAGCAGCTGAAGCGGCAGGTAGTGCAGGATCACAACCGCAGCAAACCATAAGAAATACAGGGCCCAAGGTCGGCCGAAATGATTTGTGTCCTTGTGGAAGCGGCAAAAAATTTAAAAACTGCCATGGAAATGCATAAATACCGTTTTGGAATGATTGCCGCAATAGGCTTGCTGTATTCCACTGGAATTTCCAGTCAAACAGAGGTCGTGATTCACGAAGAACCGGTTGTCAGCCAGGAAATGGAAAAGTACATCAAAAACAATAGTTTGGTGACCCATCTCAGCGGATGGAGGATTGCTGTAGTCACAACAACAGACAGGAGGCTGATGGAACAAACCAAAACGAAATTTCAACAGCAATTCGAGTATAAATTGAAATGGGATTACAACGAACCCTATTATTACCTGAAAGCAGGCGCATTTCTTACGCGAACCGAAGCCAATCAGGCTCTCGATGTAGTGAAGAAAAAATTTCCAGGGGCTTATCTTTCCATGGACAAAGTGACTTACGAAGAATTGTAGGCGCATGCTTCGCAATCGGATTACCGGATATTATGATTGGATAACTATAGGATTATACCTGAGTTTGCTGATCATCGGGTGGTTGGCCATTTATTCTGTAAGCGCTTCACAAATAGCGGGTATGGATTTTCTGAACATGGAAAATCCGGTGACGAAGCAAAGTTTCTATTTGCTGATGGCCCTTGTTGTTTTTGGTTTCATGCAAGTGATCAACGAAAAATTCTGGCATACGTTCTCCTATCTCATATATGCCATTTCACTTATTTTTCTTTTTCTGGTTTTAATCTTTGGTACCGAAGTGAAAGGCGCAAAAGCCTGGTTTAACATTTCCGGATTTTCATTTCAACCGGTCGAGTTGGCAAAATTTGGAACAGCGCTTGCACTAAGTTCCTTTATGGTATTTTACAAAACCAATTTAAAGCAATTCTATTTTCAGGCCATCGCATTTGGAATTATTTTGTTACCTGTCATCCTGATTCTCATGCAACCGGATGCGGGATCAGCACTGACTTTTTTTTCTTTTTTTATTTTGTTGTTTATCGAAGGCCTGAACCCACTATACTTTTTAAGCATTATACTTTTAATTCTTGTATTTATTTGTTCATTCCTTTTTCCCGGGAGTTGGGTATTGGCCGGGCTCCTCATTCTGGGATTGATGGTTGCATTATGGCTTTCTAAACCTTTTAAATATAAAGCGACACTCACCATAATTCTCATTTCGGCCCTGATCGGCATTGCTTATAATTTCGATATTCTTCAACTCGCCTGGGCGGCTTTGGTTCCATTGGCTGCAGTCTGTGTGTATTTATGGAAAACAAAAGAAGAAGCACTTTCGCTTGTGATCCCTGCTAGTATTGGCATCTTGTGGGCAGTTTCCTTGTTTTCTGTGAATGTTATCAATAAACTGGAACCACACCAGCAAGAACGTATCAAAGTATGGCTGAAGCCTGAAGAATGCGATCCGCGAGGGTCGTTATACAACGTACTTCAATCAAAAGTGGCCATCGGCGCCGGAGGATTTTCTGGAAAAGGATTTTTGGAAGGAAATATGACCCGTCTAAAATTTGTTCCGGAGCAGTCTACCGATTTTATTTTCAGTTCTATAGGAGAGGAACACGGCTTTATTGGAACCATAACCGTTGTTATCTTATTTGCGATATTGATCTTCCGCATATTTACGATCGGTGAGAAATCCGAGAATAAGTTTCTTTCCAGTTTCGCCGTATGCGTTGCCGGATTACTGTTGTTTCACGTGATCATCAATATCGGTATGACGGTTGGATTATTTCCAATCATAGGCATTCCGTTGCCCTTTATCAGCAAAGGAGGCTCGGCCCTGATCGGATTTTCTTTAATGTTGGGCGTGTTGTTTAAAATGCAAAACAAGTCCTGATGGGCATTCAATTCAGACTTGAGCATACCTGTGGAGGATCTTCTGCACGGACCGGAACATTGGAAACCGCACATGGCCCTATACAAACGCCCGTATTCATGCCTGTTGGTACTACAGGAACCGTGAAAGCAGTCCATCAAAAAGAATTAAAAACTAACATTCGTTCGGGACTGATCCTGGGAAACACCTATCATTTGTATTTGCGACCGGGATTGGATGTCTTGTCGAAAGCCGGGGGTTTGCACCGGTTTATAAACTGGGATGGTGCACTTTTGACCGACAGTGGCGGATATCAGGTTTTTTCATTAAGCGCCAGACGCAAACTTACTCAAGAAGGAGTCTGGTTTTATTCGCATATAGATGGATCCAAACATTTGTTTACGCCACAAAGTGTCGTGGATATTCAGAGGACATTGGGTTCCGACATTATGATGGCTCTGGACGAATGTCCCCCTTATCCATGTGAACGGAAATATGCGATGAAATCCATGGAGTTGACCCATGTGTGGCTGGATCAGGGATTTGAACATTTTGAAAAGACAAAACCGCTCTATGGGTTTGACCAAAGTCTGATCCCAATTGCACAAGGTTCGGTGTACGATGATTTGCGGGAAAAGTCATTGATATACATCAGGCAGTTCAATTGTCCGATATATGCTATTGGCGGACTATCTGTTGGAGAACCCGAAGCGGATCTACTCCGCCTGGTAAAGCTGTCCGGGATGATTCTTCCCGTCGATAAAGCCCGGTATCTGATGGGTGTAGGTACCCCAAAAAATTTACTGGACGCTATAGAGTCAGGAATCGATATGTTTGATTGTGTTTTACCTACCCGGAATGCAAGACATGGAATTCTTTATACGACACAGGGAATTATCAACATCAGAAATGCCAAATGGAAAGAAGACCTTAGTCCAATTGATGAAACATTGGGACTCGAAACATCGGCAAATCACAGCAAATCATATTTAAGGCATTTGTTTTATGCGGGAGAAATGCTAGCCGCACAATTGGCCAGTCTTCAAAATTTAAGATTTTATACCTGGTTGATGGAAGAAGCCAGGAAAAACATCAAAGCAAATACCTTTGTGAAGTGGAAATCAGAAATTCTCCAACGCATAGATAAAAGACTCTAGTTTGAACATACGAAATTGGTTCAGGATCATCGACAGATACATCATCAGGAAGTATGTGACTACTTTTTTATTTATCGTATTGTTGTTTTCCCTGGTATCCGTTGTATTTGACCTCAGCGAAAAAATAGAAAAATTTCTTTCTAAAGATTTGTCGGCCTGGTATATTATAAAAACTTATTATTTCAACTTCATACCCTGGATTCATTCCCTGCTTTTTCCACTGTACAGTCTGATCACCGTTACATTCTTTACTTCGAGAATGGCAAGTCAGACGGAGATCATTCCCATACTAAGCGCCGGGATCAGTTTCAACAGATTGTTGTGGCCCTTTTTATTTTCAGGAGCGCTGTTTACATCGATTCATCTGGCAGGAAATCATTATTTCATCCCACAATCGAATAAGGTTCTTCGCACATTTGACAACACCTATATCAAACCCGGAAATATTAAAAACCGCGACCGGAATGTACATCTGTTTGTTGCTCCGGAAGTGACCGCTTTTCTCAGACATTATCAAAATTCGGACAGCTCCGGAATAGATTTTCAAATGGAAAAATTCAATGGAGAAAAAATAGAAATGATTTTTAAAGCGAAGTCCATTAGATGGAAGGCGGAACCCAATATCTGGACGTTAAAAGATTACGAGATCCGGACGATTAGCGACAGCAGCGAGACCCTTGAAATTCAAACCGGAAAGCAGATTGACAGCGCCATTCATTTGTCGCCCGCTGATTTTGTCTTTATTTCAAACGAAAAAGACATGCTAACTACCCATGAAATTAAAGAATTTATTGACCGGGAAACGAAGAAAGGGTCAGGCATTACCAAAGCTTATGAAATAGAGTTATACCGACGAACAGCAGACCCGTTTACAACCCTGATCTTAAGTTTTATTGGAGCATGCATAGCAAGCAGGAAGGTACGTGGAGGCCTGGGGCTTCATTTGGCTGCCGGAGTTGTATTGGGCGTTATATTTATTTTTCTTTCGAAGATGTCGCTGACCTTTGCAAGCAATGAAGTGTTGCCTACGGTTGTGGCACTTTGGATACCCAATCTGATTTTCCTGGCTGTAGGATTTTTATTGCTCCGTAAGGCCCAGAAGTAATATTTTGGCTGAATTAATTGTATTCAATAATAATTGAACAAGGAGAGAAAGCAGCAAAGGTTATATTTTCCTGATTATCAAATAATTACTAATTAATATAGGAATTTATCATTTTTTTAACAGATTTTGTCTAAGTATTTCTTGGAATAAATTAAACAGAATAATACATTTGAGGAAAATAAACAGCATGTCAACGGTAGAATTTTACAATCTTTTGGACAAGCAGACTCAGACTCTTCAAAATTTTGCTTTCAGCCTTACACGTGACGAAGAGGATGCTAAGGATTTATGTCAGGAAACGGCATTCAGAGCTTTATCTAATAAGGAGAAGTTTCAGGCCGGTACCAATTTCAAAGCCTGGCTGATCACCATCATGAAAAATATTTTCATCAACAATTACCGCAGGAAGGTAAAAGGTGGGATTGTCAGTGATAATAGTGAGAATCAATACTACATCAACTCCATGAGTAATGCGGTTCAAAACCGCGCTGATTCTGACATCATGATGAAAGAGCTCAATGGAATGGTGGAAAGCCTTGACGATAGTTTGAGAATTCCATTTGTAAGATATTACCACGGATTTAAGTACCAGGAAATTGCCGACGAACTAAGACTTCCACTTGGTACAGTGAAAAGCCGTATCTTTTTTGCACGGAAAGCACTGAAGAATATGATTGGCCACAATTACGGCATTCAAGGAGAAATTGCTGTTCAGGATAATTGATTAAAGATTAAAGCTGAAAGCTTGAAGCTCAAAGAGAATCTATTTATAAAGAAAAGCAATTTTCAAAACTGAGATAAGAAGCACATCGAAGATTCTCGGCGCCCTCTGCGCCTTCTCATCCTCCTTAGCGGTTAAAAAATGTGCATTTTCATAATAGAGAGCTGAGTAGAAAATAGTGTCTCGTGTTTAACCGCAGAGAACGCAAAGATTTTCGCAAAGAGCGCAAAGAGTTTCTATAAACGAAAAGCTCAATATTCATAGAAGGGATATGAAGTTAACCGAAGATTCTCGGCGCCCTCTGCGCCTTCTCATCCTCCTTAGCGGTTAAAAAATGTACATTTTCATAATAGAGAGCTGAGTAGAAAATAGTGTCTCGAATTTAACCGCAAAGAACGCAAAGTTTTTCGCAAAGAGCGCAAAGAGATGCTGTTAACGCTACCATCTATTTTCATCATATGAACAAGAAGCTTGTAGGAAATGCACTGCACCTTTTTGGACTTTCCGGGAGAGTAAAAAGATTTACATTGTTCAAAAAAAAATCCACGTATATTATACCAGTATACAGAGTAATTTCAAAAAAAAAGCCTCGCATTTGCGAGGCCTTTTCTTTAATAATTAAACTTCCGTTATTATTTTATAACCATAACTTTTTGTAAACCCTCAGCATTTTGACCTACTACTTTAACATAGTAAAGCCCGGGTGTCCATTCACCAGCGTTTACAAACAATGATTTCAGTCCTGTTTTTTCTGCGTGAATGATATTGCCATTTTCATTTGCGATCATGATGCGGAGTTCGTCAGAACCTTCAAACGCACTCATGTCGAGGAAGAAATAATCGCTGGTTGTATTTGGGTATGCTTTTACTTCTTTTTGCGAAACCGGATTGTCGTTTGATACTACGTACTCCAGATCTCCAACATTCGATTGAAGTATGGATTTGTCAGATTCCTGCAACCAAGCAAAAACTTCCAGATCCGTAAATTCTTCAATGCTATGCTCGGTCGCCAGATTGATAATATTAGCAGCCTGAGCATCTAACGGCAATCTGTATGAGCCCGGTGCGGTCCACGTGAAATTAAACGTCTTCGATCCATTGGCATCGATTACACCAACAAGTGTACCGTTAACATCGGGGATCATTTTTTTCATGACATGTGGAAATTCTGTCTCTCCGTTGTTTTTAATGTTTTTGTATGTTACTTTCTCGGCAACAGCAACGTATAATCTCGTTGTAGGTGTTGTTGGAATTAAAGCTCCAACATCCACTTTGATGTCGATTTTTTGTCCGTTAACAGTACCAGATGGCATCACGGTATGAAATGCAGGAATGCCCTGCCATTCTTCAAAAATAGAAGTGGTGTAGCCGTTTGGATTTATGTTTGTTTTACCATCGAGCAGTGTAGCAGGAATTGCATTGATACCTCCGTAATAGGTGCTCCTTGAAGCGCACTCTGAGGTATAGTAAGGATCTCCAGTGCCCGGGAAATAAAAATGATAAGTCAATTCAGTGTATTTGCCTTCGTATTGAGAAACCACGGCATGAAGTGTTTCATTTCCGGGTTTGCATGGAGGACAAGTGGAAGAACTGAAGTTTTCGTGCATCAATTTGCGTAGAACTGCTGAATCATTTACAATGATCACAGATCGGATCGTGTCATCTGCGGTTGCAGTTGGATCACTATCGTTGATTTTACTCATCCAGGATTTAATGGTATACGTTCCTGGTCCGGGAACCATGACCGGAGTAGGATGTGTAAGATTAAATTTGCTCAGAGGTGCAATATTTAAATTGTCGATATCTGCATTTACGGAAGCTACAGAGCCATCATTGATGTTGTAAGAATAAGATACTTTAGTAATTGGCAATGCTCCGCTGTTTACAAAGGAACCCGTTAAAGAAACTGGAAACTCACTAGTCAAATAATATTTTTTGAAATCATGTTTTACACCCAGAATATCATTATCGGGCAAAGTTCCAGGAACAAATTCAAAATAACTATTGTCGTCAACCAAATAATTATTGGTGTTTACGCTTTGATAGTTGGGAGATCCCTGAACCTGAATGGCTGTAGTTTTATCCAATTGCAAACCAATGGTCAGGCTTGTTTTGTCCTGACAAACAGCGCCATTGTTTACACATTGTGTGCGTTGATCCACGATGTAAACTTTATTGGTTGTTTCTTCCAATACAATTGAAATGTAAATCCATCCGGCTTTTAGATTTTCTTCGCTGAATGAATTATAACTGATCCAATGTTGTCTGTTTGGTGCAGTTCCAAATGTTTTTGTAACCACATAATCACTTGCAGCACAACGCAAACCCCAAACAAGGATCGATCTGTTAGGAATTTTGTCGTTAGGTAAATCGGTATTGGCAGAATCGATCACGGTATTATCGCCGGTAGCAAAAGTGAGCACGCCGCTTGTGTTGACTTTGTACTGGGTTACATCAATTCCGTTGAATTTGAATGGAAAACCAATGTTCCGGATGGCTGACCAATCTCCGCTTTTGCGGGGACCTGTTAAAATAGTAGTCCATCCGGTGGGCAAACCACCTCCGGGAGGATATTCGTTGTCTTTGTTAAGACCACCAGGATTTTGGCCGGCGCCAATAAAAGGCAGGTAATAGTACTGGGCATTGCTGGCCGAAACACCCAGACAGAAAAGAAGAATTAGGTAGAATTGTTTCATGTTGGTACGATTTGGACACAAACTTAATATAATTCTAATACGAAAGTTTAAACAATGGGTACTTTTAACATATAATCTATTTTAACATACGCAACAGATAGTCTTTCATTTGGTTAACAGGGCTTTATACCAACAAATCAGCGGCTTGATGTGGTCTTGACGATTTGATTATGGACCGCTTCCATGCTTTTTTGCCAATCAAAGGATTGTCGGTGCAAGGAGCCCAGGGAGATCCGTTCAGATCTTTTTTCATCTCTTGTGGCAAAAACCAGTTGATCTGCAATTTCTTCTATGTTTTCGGGATCAAACAAATAAGCTCCTGGTCCGGCGACCTCGGGAAGAGAAAATGTCCGCGACACCATTACCGGAATGTTGCAATAAAGCGCTTCAAGCACAGGGACACCAAATCCTTCGAGGAAAGAAGGCAATACCAGCGCAAATGCTGATGCCGTAATTTTTGCCAATTGGTCCCCTGCGATATAATCCAAAACAATGATTTCTTTTTGATAGGGTGAATGTTGGAATGCTTGTTCGAAATTTTGGAAATCCCAGGCTTTCCTGCCCACAAGGACCAACTTAAAATCTGAATTCGTTTTTTCTTTAAACAAATTGAATGCCCGAATCAATCCGCTCACATTCTTTCTGGGGTGAATAGCACCTACAAATAAAAAGTAAGGACAACCATCGCTATACTCGTTGCGAACCTGTAATTGTTCTGCTTCTTCTAATGGTTTGAAATAATTTCTTACGCCATTGTAGGCAATACTGGTCTTGGATTCAGCATCGGGAAAATGTTGAATCATATCAAGTTTGGTGGCTTCTGAAACGGCAAAAAGATGATTTGCTTTAGACAATTGCCTGGGAACAAAATACTGATAATATTTTCTTACCAGCCAGGGCACTTGTTCGGGAAAATGCAAATAAGCAAGATCGTGGACAACCATCAACTGAGGAATATTTGAACGCAGCGAACAATAGCCATCTGCATGAAACAAGCAATCCAATTGGTACTTTTTTACAGCAGCGGGAATGGAATATTCGAACCACCAATACCACAATAAGGGATGTCTTGCTGGTGGAAACAGAACGACATTTTTTACAGATGGATGTGAAATGAGAAACGGCCTCATCGGCCTGTCGTAGAAAAAAATATACTCGTGTTCGGGATACTGATGCACCATTCTGTCCAGAATCTGGAAACTATACCAACCAATCCCTTCGAGTTTACCAGGCAATAAAAACCGTGCATTGACACCGATGCGCATTTAAACTAAATTAATCCTGGCAAAGGTAGACGATTCAACAAGTGAATCCTTATCTTTATCGGGGATTTGCGGGATTTGGTCGCAATTCTTTATAATTTCGGAACGCTTGATCGCAATCCGTATGTTTTTTAAATACAATCAAATTTTATGGCGCTAATCTCTATTGGTATAATCATGTTGCTTGTCGGGTTTTTGATTAAAAACCCGGATCTTGGAATGACAAAAGCTTTGCGCATCATTCGGGCAACCGGGGTGGTGATGATTCTCGTTGGATTTCTGATGTCGAGTGTTGTTGAAATCGATGCGGGTAAAATCGGGGTGAAAAAGTTATTCGGGAAAGTGCATCCCAACATTCTGGAAAGTGGATTGCACGTGGTCAATCCTCTGATGGAAATCATTCGTCTGGATGTAAAAACCCAGAATTATACCATGAGTGGTATCCACGATGAAAACAAGCAGGTTGGCGACGATGCCATCCGGGTGCTTACCAATGACGGATTGGAAGTAATTATCGATCTAACGGTACTTTTCCGTATGAATAAATCAGAGGCGCCGCGCATTGTCCAGGAAATTGGCACCAACTATGTCGATAAAATTGTGAGACCTATAGCCCGCACCAAAATCCGCGACAACGCCGTTTATTACCAGGCGATTGAATTATTTTCGACGAAAAGAGACGAATTTCAGCTCAAAATATTTAAAAGTATAGAATCCGATTTTAATTCCCGCGGACTGGTACTCGAACAGTTGTTAGTGAGGAACATCGTACTGCCACAATCTGTTAGTGCAGCCATCGAAGAAAAAATCCGCGCCGAGCAGGATGCCCAAAAGATGACCTATGTTTTGCAAAAGGAAAAACAGGAAGCCGAGCGAAAAAGAGTAGAGGCTCAGGGTATCGCAGATTACCAGAAGATCATCAATGCCACCCTCACCGACAAGCAGCTCCAATACGAATGGATCAAGACCTATCAGAATCTGGTCAGCTCGGGCAATTCAAAAGTGATCGTAATGGATAAAAACACACCGGTGATTATTGATGGGAAGAATTGAGGCGGAAAGACATTTAGAAGTTTAGACCTTTAGGCTTTTAGAAGGGAGATTTTTTAAAAATCTAACAATTGTTAGTTATTAAAATTGCTCCGTTTTTATTAAAAGGCGCTAAATTTTCGCTATACAAACCAATAGTGAAGCCTAAAGCCTAAAGCCTAAAGCCTAAAGCCTCCAAGCCTCCAAGCCTTACTTTCCTCCACCAGGCTTTTCCAGTTTCTTTTGTCGTTTGTCCTGAGTATTTGCAGGTGTTGGAGTTTGTGTTTTGGCAGGTGGTTTTTGAGAAGTGGAATCTTTGGGTAATGTTTTTGATTCAGTTGGTTTGACAGGCGCAATTTTAACTACCAGTTCTTTGATTTTTGCGTATTCCTTAGCATAGGTTTCTTTACCTGTACAGGCCAATTGTTTGTTTTTCGAATCGATGTTCTCGATTCTGTTTTTGGGATTGGGGTGTGTGCTTAACCAGGAGGGAGGTGCAGGTTGATTTTCCATTTTCTTAAAAAAGCCCGAAGCCCCAGCTGCATTGTAGTTGGTTGGACATAAATAAACCACGGACATGCTATCTGCCTGAGTTTCGTGTGCGCGGCTAAAACTCAAAGACAATAAAGCAGTGGCCACTTGTTTGATCATTTCCTGTTTACCCAAAGCTGCATCCGCAAGTATTTGAACTCCTAAACTTTTACTCAGTTGTTTGGTGCTATGTCGTTTTGCAGCATGTGCAATTTCATGTCCGATAACTCCTGCAAGCTGATCTTCTGAATCGAGAAAGCTAATAAGCCCGGTATAAATATAAATATAACCTCCGGGTGTGGCAAACGCATTCAACGTGTTGAGATCATTGATAAGAGTGACTTTCCATTCAAAATCATTTGCGTATTCGACTTTTCCTGCTTTGAGAATTTTTTGAACAATGGATTCTACATAATTATAAACAAGTTCATTTCCTTTTCTGGGCAGTTCAGGATATTCAGCCTGGTTTGAGGAAATTTCCAAATAAACTTTTTTCCCCAATTCAACGTCCTGTGATACCGGAAAAAGATTGAGATTGTCCCAACCCTCTTTTAAGGTTTTGCACGAACTCGTCAAAATAAAAACAAGCAAGGCGCTTCTCAATAAAAATTTCATGGTTGTAAAGATAAAAGGAAATGGGAAAAGAAGAACCGGAAATCGAATTCCCGTCTGAGGAAATTTAAAGCTGAAGACTTTTAGGCTATTGGACTTTTAGGAGGAAAGCAATTTTTGGGAAAAATAGAAATTAAACTTCGCAATTTCTGCCAACTTGAAGGGAAGTCGCAAAGTTGTACAAAATACTTTGTTGTAAAGTTGATCTGCAAGGATTATTCAAATAGACCAAATGAAACAGTTCGGGAAGAGAAGGGAACATGGACTTTTCGCTCTGATAAAATATAGTGAATTATTTATTTTCTAAAATATTAAGCATTTTATCGGGATTTTGACATTTAGGCAATTAACATTAGTTAAGATAGTTGAACATTGCATTGTTAAATTTCTACCGCGATGACACCAAGACGCAAAGGAACACTAAGAATTTTGTTGGTAAGAGAATCTACACGGATTATTAAAAAAGCTAAAATCCGAGGTTTACTAAAAAAACTAACAATCAATAGCAGAACATAAATATTGCCAGCTTCCCTCGTAAAAATCTGCAGGAACGTGGTCTTCTAAAATGATTGGAAACTGATGTAGATAATTTTTTACCAGTGTTTCTAATTTGGGATTAAGTTTTACATCCTTTCTAAAGTGCAGTGCTCTGCATGCAGTCATCCATTCCATGGTCAATACCATCGAGGTGTTTTTGACAATTTGTTGGTGCTTAAGTCCGGCATTGGCGGCCATGCTGACATGGTCCTCTTGTCCTTTGGAAGACACAATCGAATCGACAGAAGAAGGAGATGCCAGTTGTTTGTTCAAACTTACTGCGGCGGCGGCGGCATATTGAACGATCATGTAACCGGAGTTGAGTCCGGCATCAGTGGTTAGGAAATCGGGAAGTCCGCGGAAACCGCAAACCAGTTGATAAAGCCTTCTTTCGGAAATATTAGCCAATTCGCACATAGCCAGCGACAAATGGTCGGATGCAAAGGCGAGGACTTCGGCATGGAAATTTCCTCCTGAAACGATTTCTCCCGAACTCAGCAGAAGTGGGTTGTCCGTAACCGCATTGATCTCGTTTTCTGCAGTTTGCCGGATGTAATTGAGATTATCCAGGCAAGCGCCATGGACCTGGGGAGCGCAGCGGAAGCTGTAAGGGTCCTGTACCGATTTGTCTGGCCGGGAATTCAAGTTGCTGTTTTCAAGCCAGGACGAAATTTCAGCAGCAGCATTGATTTGTCCGGCTTGCTTGCGGAGCGCATGTATTTCGGGATGTAAAAAGCTTGTCGTGCAGTTGAATGCTTCACAAGACAGGGCTGAAATCAAGTTAGCCAGATGGTATAATTTTTCTGCCCGCATCAGATTGTCGAGCAATAAAGCCAGAGAAAATTGGGTGCCATTTAAAAGAGCCAGACCCTCTTTAGCTTTCAGCATGGGAGCTTTGAGGCCCTCGTTTTGTAATACCATCGAAGCAGGGATTTCCTTTCCGTTGAGGAGAAAACTCCCCTCTCCTATACAAGGAAGAAACAAATGAGCAAGCGGAGCCAGGTCGCCGGAAGCTCCCAGTGAACCGATTGTTGGAACTTTAGGATAAAGATTTCTATTGTAAAGTTCGATTAAAAAAGCGACCAGTTCCTGCCGGACTGCTGACACCCCTTTGGAAAGGCAGATGATTTTAAGCAACAGGCAGATTCGCACGATTTTCTCGGTGGCAGGTTCTCCAAATCCGCAAGCATGAGACCTGATCAGATTGGACTGCAGTTCGTCCAGCTGGTCGCCAGGAATAACAACATTGCAAAGTGCCCCAAAACCTGTATTGACCCCATAATAGGCTTTATCGCCATGTTGAATTAAAGCTTCCAGGACCGAACGCCGCTCCTGAATCATCGACAATTGATCGGGACTAAGTGAAATTTTCTGCTCCTTTGTCAGCAGGGATTTTAGTTGTTCGAAGCTTATTTCGTGGGGCCCTATTTCGGCAATCTTATGCATGCCCAAAGATAAAACAGCCCAGGCAAGTAGGCCTTTGATTTTCAATTCCAAAATAAAGCAATGCTTTTTTGCCGGAACTCCATACCGGCCAGATTTTTAATAGTCAATTTAAACAGGAGAATTAGGTTAAGGTGGGGTTAAATAAGCCGGGTCGGAAACCAGAACCAGACAATTTAAGTTTAATAGCAAAAGAAAGCAGCTAATTTTTCAAATTCTGTACTTTTGTGCACTTTTTGAAGAATTGAAACGTTTAACGAAATTCAATCTGATCAACATGAACTATTTAAAAATTCTATTCCTGGTTTTTGTCGGTATGACCGGCTTACATGCTCAAAAATTTGCACTGGTAGACGTCAATAAAGTTTTGGACAATCTAGAAGAATACAAGAGTGCTCAAGACGAGTTGGACCGTATTGCAGCCGGGTGGAAACAGGAAATTGCGGTGGAGTACGATAAAATCAAAGCGCTGTATAACAAATACCAGGCTGAGCAGGTATTGTTGACTGAAGAGCAGCGCAAGCTCAAAGAAGAAGAGATCACCAATCGCGAAAAGGAAGCCCGAAAAATGCAGAAAGATAAATTCGGTGAAGATGGCGAGTTGTTTAAAAGGAGGCAGGATCTGGTGAGGCCAATACAAGATAAAGTGTATACCGCTATTCAGGACTATGCCCTGGCGAACAGTTTGGATGCTATTTTCGATACGAGCGGAACGGCAGGAATTATGTATTACAACAAAGACCTCGATAAAACAGAAGCGATTCTCAAGAAACTAAAAACCAAATAAATAATTTCAAAAATGAACAAGATCTTTTCAATTCTTTTATTTCTGATTGCAACATTGATTGGAACAACGCATGCTCAAAAATTCGGTTATCTGAATTCGCAGTTGCTTATGTCTGAATTGCCCGAAGTCAAGCAGGCCGATGCCACGCTTCAGGCTTTGCAAACGCAATTGGAAAAAAAGGGGCAACTCATGGTTCAGGAATTGGAAACCAAATACAAAGACCTTCAGAAGAGAGAGCAATCCGGCGAAATCAGTCCGAAAGCATTGGACGAAGAAGCAAAAAAACTCAAGGAACAGGAAGGCGAATTGGGTAAATACGAGCAGGAAGTCCAAAAACAATTGTTGTCGAGAAGGCAGGAATTGTTGCAGCCGGTCATAGACAAATTAAACAATGCAATCAAGCAGGTGGCAGCAGAAGGGCAGTTTACCTATATTTTTGATTCCAGCGCGGGAATGCTTTTGTTTGCGCAGGAAAATCTGGATGTCACCGCCCTGGTTAAAACGAAGTTAGGTATTTAACCAGTGGATGCCGGTCGGCCCATAGGTATTTTTGATTCCGGAATCGGGGGACTGACCATTGCATCGGCTATTCATAAATTGCTTCCCGAGGAAAGCATCATTTATTTTGGGGATACTGCGCATTTGCCGTATGGCGAAAAGTCGCACGACGCCATTCGATATTTTTCACTGAGGATTTGCAATTTTTTACTCGAGAATAAATGCAAGGCGATTGTAGTTGCATGTAATTCAGCATCGACAGCCGCATACGAAGTATTGCTTGAATTTTTCAGAGAAAAGGCGGTATTTGTCAATGTAGTTGATCCTTTGATACAAGCCGCTTGTCGATTGAACATAAAACACGTAGGATTAATTGCCACACACGCCACTGTTCAATCGGGAGTCTATCAGAAAATATTTAAGGCAACGAATCCGGATATAGAGGTTGGAGCTTTGGCGACGCCATTACTGGCACCGATGATCGAAGAAGGATTTGTCAATAACAACATTAGCCACAGCGTCATTGAAAATTATTTATCGGATCCGGCTCTTTCTCATATAGATGCTTTGCTGCTGGCTTGCACCCATTATCCTTTGATCAAAAATGAGATCGAGAATTATTATCAAAAAAAGATCGCAGTTATGGATTCGACCGAAGTCACTGCGAAGCAGTTGCAAGAAAAACTTCGAGTAAAAAATTTACTCAGTAGTAAAAAAACGTTACAGGACCATTTTTATGTATCGGATTATTCAGAGAATTTTGCGAATGCGACCAGGTTGTTTTATCCGGAAAATATAAATCTGGAATTGAAGAATATTTGGGTCTGAGGTTCAACTTTTAGAAGTTTCGGCCTTTGGGCCTTTCGAAGTTTCGACATTCGAACATTCATATCAAAAGCCTGAGTTAACGTTTCGATTTTCTTCTATAAAGCCACGAAGTGTTCAAATGACATAAAGAAAATGGATGGTATGCTAATATGGATTTTAACTGTTTAACCCGTATGGTCCAAGCTCAATGATCGCCGAATCACCATTAATTTTATATAACTAGTTGGAATAAGGAATTTAAAGGAAGAAACTCATGTTGTAATTTTAAATAAAAATAAAATATGAATCCCATTCATTTGCATTTGTTGGTCAATCACGTACCCATTTTTGCCGTGTTGTTTGGCCTGGCTTTAATGGTTTATGGATTGTTTTTTAAAAATCGCGTAGTTCAGATGACTGCGCTGTTCTTTTTTGTTTTTGGCGCATTGTCTGCATTGCCTGCCAATCAATCAGGCGAATCAGCCGAAGATGCCATAGAAAATATTGCCGGTATCGATCACCAGATCGTAGAGGAGCATGAAGAATCGACAAAGCCTTTTTTTATTGGTACGGTATTGTTGGGAGTGGTTTCGTTGATTACGTTGTTCTTACACAAGAAACAAAAGGCCTTTGCTTCAAAACTACATATTCCATTAGCCATCATGGCGATGGTTTTGGGCGTTTTTGCTTATCAGGCGGGAGTGAGTGGGGGTAAGATACGCAGGCCGGATTTAAGGGATGGAGCTGGCAGCATTCAGATGCAGCCGGCGAGGGAGCATGGGGAGGATTGAATTTGAATGGGTTAAAACCCATTCTTATTCAATAAATTCATCGCATTCATCCCGGAACGTGCTTTTGCTGTGATGCTCTTCCTGATTTTTTATGTATTCTCTGACTCGATCCAACAAGGATTCAGAAACAGAAGCTGCATAATATTCATCCTGCCATTCAAATTTTTCTTGGGTTAATTTATTTTTGTTTATCCAATAGGAAGATTCCCCTTTAATTAATTTCATTACATTTTGTAGGCTGTGATCTCCACTCATTGAAACTAGACAATGACAATGATCGGTATAGCCATTGATGAAATCAATGTAAATGCCTTTTTCCCGGGCATTTTCTCGGATGTGATTCCATACATTTAATCTTAATTCTTTGGAATGAAGATATGGGTATCTGTTTTTGGTACACCAGACAAAATGAATATAGACTTTTAAAAAGGATCAAATCAAAAATATGGGGAGAAATCAACTTTGACGTCAATTTTTAAATAAATTCACGGATTCAAAAAGCCCAAAATTATCCAATTGACTTTCACTTATTCCTAAGATTCATTGTTCTTTTTTGTCTTGATACAAAAAAGAACCAAAAAAAATCAAGGCTGTTTTCATTTCTTAACGCTAAAACTGACTTAAAAAGCTAAACAAAATAAACTCGCCTTGATCTGCCGTGTTGGCCCATTGCTTATATGTCATAAAGGATTTATTATAGCTTTAAGCGAGCTCAAACAGTATTTTGTTCTTAACGCTTTTTAAATCAGTTTTAGCTAAAATGAAAAAGGCCGATCTGAATTTCTGATCTGTTTACTAATTGGACATACTGATTTTATTTATTTCAGATACCAAAATTGCTTCATTTCAACTTAATCCCCATATATTTTACCTGACCCTTTAAAAAGGACATAGGGAGTTAGCAATAAAAAATTCGTTCTCGCGTCCCAAGTAAGGGCTGGATTCAAAGCTACAAAATTATCAAACAACAAGAAATTTTGATTTCATTTGCGATGAATAAGATTTTTTTAATAGATTCAATAGATTTTTTTAATGTCCGGATTTACCATCCACCTCCCCCATTTTCTATTGTAAACATGTATGTTATTTGTATTGGATCCGGTAACATCTACAACCGGATATCCCCGATTGACCCATTCGAAAATGCTGCCGTAAAGGTTGTACACATTTTGATATCCTGATTTGATGAGTTGTTCGCAAATTTTTTCACTTCGATAGCCTACTGAACAATAACAAACGATGCGGGCAGATTTGGGAATGTCTTTGACGGATTGCAAGTCGAAGGAATTGTAGCCAACCCATCGTGAATTTTTTAAGTGTGATACCTCGTACTCTTTGTATTCGCGGGTGTCGAGTATATAATATTGGTCTGCATGGTTGTATAAGTCAGCACAATCCAATTCAGGGACCAAGTGATCCAGCAAGGACTGAAGTTTCTTTTCGAAAGCAGGGTTGTGAACAATAACTTTTGTCTGTGCAGAAAGCGACAAAGAACAAGCGAACACACAAAAGGGAATTATAATTTTCATGACAGACAAACTGGTCCCGTTCCAACGAGATCCCTGATCAGTTTTCCCTCTGCAAGATATTCGGGCAGGCTTGATTCTATCCAGGATTCAATTTCTTCCTGATAACGCTGCGGAAAAAGTAGGTGGATGTTGGGTCCTGCATCTATTGTAAAGGCCAGCGGAATTTTTGTTTCGTTTCTGAAATTGCGGATGGCGTGGATGATACGTAAGGAATCGGGTTGCAACAACAGATAATATGGGTTTGAACTCATCATCAAGCCGTGCAGGGTCATGGCTTCTGTTTCACAGATCTGAATAAATTTTTCAAGATCGCCGGTTTTTAAAGCGGGCAATAATTCTTTCAAATGATGAAAAGCCTGTTCGATGCGGCCTTCTCTGAAAAAATGACGATTCATGAGATCGTGACCGGCCGATGAAGACACGGATTTTACTCCGCCACTCACGATGAAAATGTAATCGCAATAATTTTTAAATTCCACATGCACCTCGTCAGCCATTCCAATTCCAAATTCATCAGAACTGTCGTGCTGTTGCAAAAAATTTCCCCAAAGGCTGGCAACCGGAAACACAGATCTGCTTGCCGAGCCGGAACCCAGGCGTGCAAACCATGAACCCCGGCGAAAAAATTGAGAATCAGATATAAATGAATCAGGAAATAAGTGTTGTTCAAATGAAACAATGCATAAAGCAAGCGCACTCATCGCAGAAGCCGAGGAGGCAATACCCGAAGAATGCGGGAACGTATTCGCACTGTTGATTTCCAGGTGCCAATCCTTCAGCCATGGGAGGTAAATGTCCAGTTTATCTAAAAAAGATAGAATTTTTGGTTCGAATCCGGGTTTCGGTTTTCCTTCAAACAAAAATTGAAAACGCTTTTGCTCGTCCGGAGTTCTTTTTAACCAATGTACAGAGGTATTGGTATGACTTTCGGATAGTGTTAAACTTAAAGATGGATTCATGGGGATCTGGTCGGGCAGCTTTCCCCAATATTTGACGATGGCAATATTTGACGGACTGATCCACTGTGTTTTAATTGACATGGCTGTTGAGGTCTTTTTTCATATCGAATTCATCGAGAACGGCATCCATAACGGGATCCACCCCGTCTTTGTATTTTTCTTTGATCTTGTAACCGTTGAATTTTCCAATTTGATTGTAATAGAAAGCTGTAAATCCGCCGCGCAGTTCTTTTACGATTGAATGAAAGGATTTATCCAGTTCGCGTTCGACCATTTTGATCAGGATCAAACCCTGAGTTCGCGTCAGATTTTTTAAGGTGTTTTCGAACTGTTGCTCCAAGGCCTGATCGATTTGGTCGACAAATTTACGTTTTTCTTTATCAGTCATACCCGCCGTGGCTTCCTGTACCTGCTGGTATAGGCGCACAGAATGGGCTGCATAGGGGTAAACGACAAAAGCATAGCGGCGGTATTTTAAGTAGCGTTCCTGATCGGCAATCGAATCAAATTGTCTTAAGGGAAGTATGCCGGTTAAATCCAATAACGTGGTGAGTAAAGTATCGCCATCATCGATGCGCACTTCCGTTTCCATGCCGTTAATCCATGTATTGTACACAATGACGCTGTCTTTTTGCGCAAGGCAGCAGTTGAGGATTGAAAAACAAAACAATAGCAAACGAATCTGCATGTTTATAAAACGAAATTGTTGTGATTTGAGTTTATGGCATTTATGGATTTCAGGAATGGAGTCAAAGGTAGCTCTATAATGCACAGATCTGTCTTGAAATTTATACGAATCCAAACTCCGGTGAAAGGAATTGGGAGCAGAAATAGCCGGACTCCTTTTTGAACTTCGCCGAAATGAAAAATGCGCGGGGCTCTAATAAAGGAATGCAATAAGCGCACTTAAATTCTCTTAAAAAACGGAATTTGGCTACCAATCGCCCGTTTCCCTAAAATCTGTTCAAATAAGGGACACCCTGGATTGAACTCTTCCAAAATAACCGGGTTCGTCAATTATTTTGAGGCTTTTACATAATATTAAGCCAGATTCGCCCTCATATTAAACAAGGCTTTTATATATCATGGATGAAGTACACAAAGGCACTCTAAATTTGGACTTCGTAACAGATTTTTTAACAAAGACTTGAATTTTATGATGCATTCCAAAGCCCCGGCGATAGTCTCCAGGCTATCCCTGAAACTGATTTATTTTCTATTTCTCTTGTTGTGTTCAGAACTGATCTCGGCACAACAATTGCGGCTGGTCGGCCGTGTTATCGATGCCAGCAACAACACCGGATTGGAGGGCGTTGTGGTAAACCTAAAAAACAGTCTGGAAGGAACAACGACCAATACTTTAGGTGAATTTTCCTTATTGATCCGCGATAGTTTTCCTGCCATTTTACAGATCAGGTATACTGGTTATGAAGAGAAAGAGGTAGAACTTAGGTCTGCTGAATTTTTGCAGATTTCGCTGGAAGCAAAGAGAAATGAATTGGAAGAAGTGCTGGTTGTGAGTGGCTATACGGTTCAAAAGAAAAGTGAATTTTCAGGCGCCGTTGCAAACATCGACGTACAGAAAATTCAAAACAGACCTGCTGTGAGTTTTGATCAGTTACTGGGAGGACAGGCACCCGGTATCGATGTGTTGCAGCAAACGGGTGTACTCAACAACACGCCCGTGATGCGCATACGCGGGATCAACTCCATTACTTCGGGAATCTTTCCATTGGTCGTGGTGGATGGAGTAGCCATGTTTGTAGGTTCTATTGGCGGATTGATCGGCAACAATCCTTTGTCTGATTTAAATCCCAATGACATTCAATCTATAGACGTACTAAAAGACGCTTCAGCTGCCGCAATTTATGGATCCCGTGCAGCCAATGGAGTCATGGTTATCACTACTAAAAAAGGAAAGAAAGGACGGGTTCGCGTTCATTACGACAGCTGGTTAAGCAGAAGCACCCCTTACAATTTGCCAAAACTGTTAGGTGCAGAAGATTATGTGATGATCAAAAATGAAGCGATGAAAAATGCCGGCTTACAACCCGGATATGCCTTGATGTACAATCCAGATAGCAGCATTGTAAATACCAGTTGGTACGATGTAGCATACAGGCCGGGAATTTCACACAGTCATAACCTGAGTGTTTCGGGAGCCAATAATACGACTCAGTATTTTTTCTCGTTTGGATACACCAATCAAAACAGCTTTATCAGGTATAATGAATACGAACGGTATTCAGCCAGATTGAATATCGAAAATAAACTCAATGAGTACCTCAGCGTGGGAGCCTTTGCAACGTATGCAAATGGATTCAACAAAGGGCCCAATACCGGAGCCATCTCGAGTTATTCTCTGGGTACTTCTTCCTATAATTCAGAATATATTACCAACGAGCCTCTGGGTAGGATGACCTATGTATTACCGCCAAATGTTCCGGTATATCGCAGCGATGGTTCGTACAGTTACCAAAACAAGATCAGCGTAGGTTATGGTGCCAACAATCCCAGCACTATTGGAACCATCAATGCATACAATTTGGCCATGGTCCAAAAACTCGATGTCAGCACATCAGAGAACAACACCCTGATCGGAAATTTTTACTGCGAATGGAGACTGTTGAAAAATCTAAAACTTAAATCGAGTTATGGAATCAATAATTTGCAGACAGAAAATATTTCTTTTCTGAATCCGGTGCATGGAGGCGGTGCATCTTCTAATGGTGTGGCAACCAACGTATTTACCACACATTATCGCACCGATTGGGTCAATACTTTAAATTACGAATTTGATTTGAATGATGCCCATCACCTTACGGTACTTGCCGGATACGAGCAATTGAAAACCAAAATTAACTCCTGGGGGGCACAACGCAGCAATATTACCGATCCTTACTATGAGAACTACCAGGGTGGATTTGTAAATATTTCACCCTATGGAAATTTATTTGCGGAAAACAGATTGTTGTCCTATTTCTCCAACATGACGTATGACTTTGATAAAAAATATTTTTTCACATTTAATTTCCGGAGAGACGGTTTGTCTGCTTTAGCGGAAGGAAATGAGTTTGGAAACTTTATGGGCGGGTCCATTGGATGGAATGTGGCCAAAGAAAACTTTTTTCAAAACAGTTCGATCAGGAATGTTTTAGATCAATTCAGAATTCGTGCAAGCTATGGTGTTGTTGGAAACAGCGAAATCGGCAATTATCCTGCAGTCGGTTTATACGGATCCAATACTTACGGAGGACAGCCCACTTTGATTTATTCGCAAACAGCCAATCCGAACTTAAAGTGGGAGGCCAGCACCAAACTCGATTTGGGCTTCAATGCAAGTTTGTGGGGAGGGAAACTGCAACTCGAATTTGATTATTACAGAAATGACATCAGCGATCTGATCCTCAAAGCTCCACAGGCATTGTCGGCAGGAATTCCCGGAAACTTTATCAATACGAATGTGGGAAATATGTACAATACCGGGATCGAATTGTCATTGGGAACCAATCTTCTGAATAAAGGAAGTTTTCATTGGGATGTAGATTTGAATTTTTCTACCCTCACCAACAAGGTGACGAAATTAATCAGTGATATTTATGTTCCCAGCATTTTTGGAGTGCAAAATATGACCCGTGAAGGATATTCCGTAGGATCGATTTTTGCGGTTCCCTGGAAGGGAGTAAATCCCGATAACGGTTTAATGATGTTTCAAAACCGCGAAGGAAAGACAGTTCAGTACAATCACATCGGTTCGCCAAAATGGACTTATCTGGATGGAACTCCTGCGCCGGCCATCGACAATTATCTGGACGGGGTCATCCAGGGACCTTCTTTGCCCAAATACTTTGGAGGATTTAACAACACGTTCCGATACAAGCAATTTGAACTGCTGGTCAATCTGACCTATGCATTTGGTCACCTGTTATACAATGGAACCCGGGCTACCAATTCAGATCAGCGTTATTTTAACAACGGTGAATTTATCAAAGAGCGATGGACGACCCCGGGTCAGCAAACAGAAATTCAAAAACTGTATTACGGCGATAATGTTTCTGCGGGATTTTCTTTTTCAGCGGCATCGAAAGTAGAAAAAGGCGATTATGTCAAACTAAAAAACATCACACTGGCTTATGAACTGCCCTTGAAAAAATTAGGACTGGAAAATAAAATCAGTTCAGCCCGTGCTTTTGTGCAGGCTGTAAATTTATATACCATAACGGGATACCGGGGTTCGGATCCCGAGATCAGTATCAATGGCAACTCCATTCATTCGGGAAAGGATCAAAATGTGTCTCCCAATGCTCAGGTGTTTTCTATTGGATTGAATGTTGGATTTTAAATACTAACAATTGTTTGTTTTATTAATATAAGAATTTCAAAAAAAAATGAAAATTACTACCATTGCGATCATACTTGTTTCGGGTTTGTTTTTGTGGTCATCCTGTGAAAAAGATTTTCTGGATGTCGATCCCAAAACCAACATACCAGATGCGGAAGCGTTCAGTACGCCATCTAAAATTCTGGCTCAAGTCAATAATTTATACGGACAAATTCAAAATCCCAATTTTTATGGCGGGAGGTTTATCGTGTTCAACGAACAACGCGCAGATGAGTTCGGACAAAACGATGGAAACGCTGCAACGGGTTCTGCCATCTGGAATCAAAATGCAGCATCGACCAGCGAATACATTAACAACGTATGGTCAGCTGCTTATACAGCCATCAATGCCGCCAACATCCTGATGGCGCAATTGGAAAACACGAGTGTAATTCCCGATAGTCTTGCTCAATTATATATTGGAGAGGCCAAATATATCAGGGCTTTTTGTTTTCTGAATCTGGTTCAAACCTATGCCAAGCCATACAATCAGGATAAAACAGCGCTGGGAGTTCCTTTGCGATTGACTCCTATTACTTCATCCGGGCACAATGACCTGGTGAGAAGTCCTGTAGAAGAGGTTTACCTGCAAGTCATCAAAGATCTGGACGAAGCAGAAGCGGCACTTCCGGTTGCTTATGCCACTTCCGTATTGAATGCTTCAAGAGCGCATAAAGCCACCGCAATTGCCTTGAAAACCAGAGTTTTTCTCAACATGGCTGAGTTTACCAAAGTAATAGCAGAGGCACAAAAGCTGGTCCCATTGAATCCTCCTTTCTTATATCAATCCGGGAACATAACCCATCAGCTGGAAAGTTCAATTGCAAATGTTTTTACTTCCAATTATACCGGACCGGAGACCTTGTTTTCCATCATATTTGCAAACAGCACCACGGAAACACCTCCGGCTCAGTTTGCATTAGCTTTTAATTACATCACGCAACCCATTATATTTCTTGCCAAAGAAGGCATTGGTTATCATCCCGTGATGAGTGATCCGGAGGATGCCAGGTCTTTGCTGACATCAATAAATGTGGCCAAGCATAAAATCCTGACTAAATTCAGAACAACGACGGCTCCATTCAGCGATTATATTCCGGTGATCCGGTATGCGGAAGTTATGTTGAATTATGCAGAAGCTGCAGCGCAAACAGGAGATCTGGATCAGGCTAAAAAACTACTAACAAGTGTTAGGCAACGTTCGAATCCTAATTATCAGTTTGCTGATGCGGACGTCGATACAAAAGATAAATTGTTGCAGACAATAATAACTGAGCGACGTATAGAATTTCTGGGAGAAGGGATAAGATTGCAGGATTTGCAGCGCAATGTAATGGCTTTAGCTGCCAAGACAGGAAGTATTGGCAAAGCTCCCGAAGTGCTTCCTACTGCAAAAAATTACATTTGGCCGATTCCAAGCGGAGAGTTGAGCACGAATAAATTGTGCGTTCCGAATTGAACGGGAATTGATATTTGGTTGTAAGGTATATTGCTTTGTTTAGTTCAAGAAAAGGAATGTGATTCATGCTGCTCTAAAATCCGAATGTACATTTTTTGTTTCCCGTACCTGCCTGAATTAAATGATCCAACTTAATTTTTAAAATCCGGTCGTTCAGGCGGGAAAGGTGCAGAGAATTTTTGATGTGCTTCTTATCTCCGTTTTGAAAATTTTGCGCTCTTTGCGGTTAAACACGGGACATCATATTTTGCTCAACTCACTTTTAGGAAAATGTAGCTTTTCTCAAATTAAACCCGGAATTCCAATAAGAATTGTTTTATATACTCGTCGAACAATTCCTGCTGGTAAAATTCAACTTCGATGGGAATGGCATATACATCGATGTTATGTTTTTCAAAAAAGTCCTCAAACAATTTAAGCCGGGTGGCATCTTTTTCAGTAGTCAAAACCATTTTGTTTGAATGGCTGATCCTGTTGTATTTCTCGACCAGGCCATTCAGTTCGGTTTCCGTAAAAAAGTGATGGTCTTCGAAGAGGATGCTATTCAATCCTGCAACCCGCTCATTGAGATAGGATTCGAGGTATTCAGATTGGGCTATGGCACTGATGAGGGTAACTTCTAAACCAGGATTGAGTTTGTATTTAATTTCGGGTTTGAAAATGTGGTAGGGTTCTCCGTATTTTATTTTTGAGAAAAAGAGTTTTTGGTTATTGTTTAAACGCAGGTCTGATCTGAATTTTTCAAAATCCTGTTCAGTTAAATGATCTGGGCATTTGCTTGCAATGACCACGTCGGCGCGTGCTGCACCATAACTCCACTCTCTCAGTCTTCCACTTGGCATAAGATGATCGCGCGTATATGGTCGTGAAAATTCAGTGAGTAAAATATTCAGTGAACATTTCACTTCGAGATGTTGAAATGCATCGTCCAATACAATCAATTGAAGATCCGGAATTTCCCGGATCATTCGCGGTATCCCTAGTGCGCGATTTTCGGCAACGGCAACGGCTACGTCCGGAAATTTACTTTTGATCTGTGCAGGTTCATCGCCTACTTCCAGGGCATTACTGCCTGCCTCCACCCAATAGAATCCCATGGTTTTTCGTTTGTATCCCCGGCTCAGCACGCCCACTTCCAGATAATCTTTCAACAGCCGGACCAGATATTCAACATGAGGAGATTTTCCGGTGCCGCCCACGCTGAGATTACCTATACAAACGACGGGAAAACTGAATTTGACGGATTTAAGAATGCCGGAAAAATAGAGTGCCTGATAGATGCTGACCCCCAATCCATAAAGGAATGAAAAGGGAAGCAACAGGAATTTTAGTAGCTTGATCAATGTCTGTATTATTAAAACGCATACAGGTAACTCAGCATGGGCAATGCAATGGTCGCATTGCTCGACACGCTTCGTAAACCTGGTTTTTTCTCTGTTTTCTCAATATCTGACAAACCATAATCGGCCTGTAACATGAACCTGAAAGCGTGTGATCCGGTTTGATATTCGGCTCCCAATCCGGCAACAAATTCGATACCTGTGGACACATAATAATTTTTTGCATCCTTCAAAACAGAACTGTAAATACCAAAAAAATTCTCTCTTGAACTTTTCGCGTCTGAAAGTAATGAAATTTGTAAGCCACCCTGAACGATCCATCCGATTTTGGAATCAGGCTTAGGCCGGAAACTCAATAGAAGCGGAATCTTCAGATAATTCAATTCTGTTTCATAGTCTGCATCTTCGTTTCCTGCGGTTTCGTAATTCTGGCCCTGCAACGAATAGCTGATACCGGTTTGTAAATTCAACTTCGAGTTTAATTTATAGCCAAGAATCAGTCCGATGGCCGGCTTAAAAGTTGCAACATAATCGAGTTCGCCACCTTGATCAAAATCGTCGCTGTTTAAAATCCAGGTGTTTTGGTAAGCCACCCGGGCTCCGGCAAACCAGTTTGAATTTTGTGACTGCAGACAAGTCAAACTACCATAAATTAAAATCAGGCAAAGAGCACATCTCATAGTTAAAAATTTTGAAAATTAATAAATGACTTGATCTGAATTTGCTGAATTACCACTTTTTAGAATGGTGCTGCCAATCATGCAGTTTGTACATCTCTTAGGAACACAATAATTCTGGTAAAGTTGTATACCGGCCTGACTGTGTCCTGCATGATTTAGTGCAAAGTTATAACTTTTCCACAATTGGGTGATCCGGTTGGATTCTGCTTTTAGTTCTTCCATAAAACGCAAGGCTTTCAGTTTGAACTTTTCCTCAGCATGTATTTGTCCATATGCAAACAGAACCGGACATGCTGCATTGATAAAAATACTGTGCAAAGTGTGGATGCCCAAATCTTGGTTTGGTATCCTCTTGTATTTTTTACCGGGATGGTAATGTGTTTTCCAATAACCATCTAATTCAACGCTAAAAAACTGGCAAAACCGACGAAGGCTTTCGAAGTTCAGTAGCTGTGAAAACCAGTGGTCCCTATTGTGTAACAAAGCTGCAAGTTGGGCCAAGCGCAATCCGGGAAAATGCGCGGGGCGCATCCTAAGAAATTTCCATTCAACCGGATTTATAATATGCAACTGATGTTTTTTTAGCATAAAATCAAATTCAGTTTTAAGTCCCGCAGTATAATTATCGGGGGCTTGCCCGTTTAAAAAACCAGCAACACCAAACAGCAGTGCTTCAGTCAGAAATTTATCGTGTTTGTATTTAGAGAGCAATGCATAAGGAATATGCTGCATCAACGATTCCATGGCTTTTCTGTTTACGGGAGAGACGAGATAATAAGCAAATTTCCGGAAGAACAAAGCTTCCCAATCGTATTGAATGTTGTTCAATTCATTCATAGTAACTGTAGTTTTGTTTTCAAACCGTTCGATCATGAGTTTTTCCAGCATGATATTTTTAATTTCCTGAGGAATGTTGTGTAAATGTTCGTGACAGGGAACAGGTAATACCGAATTCATCAGCCTTTCGTATTGGGTACACATTTCAGTTGGCAGATAATTTTTAATTTCAAGGCATGCCATCTGAGACCCGTTTATAAATATTTCTTTATCTGCTTCCCAAACAACATGCAGTATCACATTTTTATAATGTGGATCATCTTCGTGCCCATGTGCATTCCAATCGGAAGAACGAATGTGGATTTCGACATGCCCGATCCATATAATTCCGCCGATTTCCACTTTTGCATAAAGAAAATCAGGACCCTGATTCAGGTTATGCTGACCTGCGGCCAGTATCTTCAATGGTTCTCTACGGGTGGTGTGAAGTTGGTAGGTTGTGAGTATTTTCAAACCCCAGAAATAATGGAGCAGGTCTTCTTTCATAGTGCTTCTATTTAGGGAAGCACGTTTATCAAGAAGAACTTTTATATTTTTTGGTAAATGTCGAATTGATGCCCGAGTTGATTTTTCGCATCGACCATTCCTTTTTCGTGGGAAACGAGCTTCCAGTTCTCAAGCTCAATTTCGGGAAAATACGTGTCTCCGGGTCCTGTATAATCGACTAAAGTGATGTACAATTTATTCCACAGGCCTTTTGATTGATTGTAGATCTCGCCACCACCGATGATGAACAATTCTTTTTCTCCATTTTTTTTTGCCAGCAGGATTCCTTCTTCAATAGAATGTGCGATCAGACAGTTGGAGACTATGTAAAAGGGATCTCGGGTTATGATGATATTGGTCCGGTTGGGTAATGGGTTCCCAATGCTTTCGAAACATTTTCTTCCCATCAGAACGTGATGACCTGTAGTGATTTTTTTAAAAAACTTAAGATCAGCAGGCAGGTACCAGGGTATTTGGTTGTTTAAGCCGATGATTTGGTCCCGGTTCATGGCTACTATGGAAGAGATGATCATGTTTTCTTTTTTTTGGTGATCAAATCTTTTTTGACCATTTGATCGTGCAGATCTCTTCGTTTGACTTCGCGATTCAAATATTTTTCAATCATCAAACTGGCCATCGGAGCAGCTACTTCACCACCCCAGCCGGCATTTTCAACGTAAACGGCTATGGCGATTTTAGGTTGATCCTTGGGTGCAAATGCAAAAAAGACAGAGTGATCTTCGCCATGAGGATTTTGCGAAGTACCTGTTTTCCCGCAGATGCTGATCTCCGGATAATAGGCTTTGAAAGCTGTACCTGATCTAACGGCGAGTTCCATTCCGTTGATAACCGGATTAAAATGCTTTTCATCGACGGGCACTTTATTTTTGATCCGGAATTTTTCGGGAATCGGATAGGCTCCGTGATCAAAAGTTTTGATGAGATGTGGTGTCATGTAATATCCTTTATTCGCGATAATGGCAGCCAGGTTAGCCATTTGCAAGGTTGTTAGTTCGAGTTCGCCCTGTCCAATACCAACCGAAACAAAATAAGTGGATCGCCATTGATCGGTTTTATATAATCGCGTATAATATTCTGATGTTGGAATGCTCCCACTGCTTTCTGTAGCTACATCGCTGTATAGCGGCCGCCCCAATCCAAAAGCAGTCAGATACTTTCCCAATAAATCGAGACCGTACTGGGGTTTCGAAAATCCTTTAATCTCGATGAGATCCCGAAACGTTTGTATAAAATAAGCATTGCACGAATGTTGAAGTGCAATTTGCAAATTGCCCGGAGATGGATGTGTATGGCAACCGTAGCTCACCGTTTTATAATAATAAGCGCCTGTACAAGTATGGCCGGTGTTTTCATTCAATACACCTTCCTGCATGGCAATAAGCGATAGAACAGGTTTAAAAATGGATCCCGGAGGATATTTCGCATTTGCAGATCTGTCAAACAAAGGTTTTAATGAATCCCGAAGCAAATACGAATACGCCAATCCGCGATTGTTGTGAACCGACATCAGATTTGGATCGAAAGTTGGCGAAGTTATTTGACATAAGATTTCACCGGTAGCGGGTTCAATGGCCACGATACCACCAACTTTATGCAGCATCAGACTATCGCCATAGCGTTGCAACTCCAGGTCGATACTGAGCTGTATGTCTTTGCCCGAAATCGCTTTCCTGTTTAAACGTCCGGATTCATAATTGCCAACTTCCCTGCCGAGATTGTCTTTGAGAATAAATTCAACTCCATTGATGCCTCGAATATCGTCTTCGTAATATTTTTCCAAACCTGCGCAACCCACATAATCACCGGGCCTGTATAGTCCGTTGCTGTGTTCGATATCTTCCGGTGTGGCTTCGCTGATGTATCCTAAAAAATTCGCACCATGGGGTTCCGGATATCCCCGTATTGAACGGAGTTCACTGGAGAAACCCGGGAAGCGGAATAAATTTTCTTTGAATGGAAGAAAAATTTCGGGAGGAATACTTTTCAAAAAAATAAAAGGAACTGATTTGCTGTATTTTCCCGATTTCCAATCCTTTTGAAGTCCGGAAATAAATCTTTCCCGGTCGATCTGAAGCAGTTTACAGAACAAAGCCGTATCCATGTCGGGAGATATGGCTTTATAAGTAACCAGCAGATCGTAGGTCGGATAATTGATGACGAGTATTTTTCCATTCCGGTCATATAGCAAACCCCGCGATGGATAAATTAAATTTTGATTGAGGGTTATCGAACTGGCTTTTGATGAATAAGATGGATTAAACAACTGAATTTTAGCAAGCGCAATGATGAGTATGGCTGAGAACAACAGCAAAATCCCCTTGACAATTTGATACCTTAAAAATTTCTCTTCCTGTATCATATATTAAGAAGATCTGAAACTAAAAAAAAGTTGCAATAAAAGGATCACAATACCCGAAACAAAATAACTTAAAATCGTTTTTAATAAAATCTCGCCCGCATATACAAAAGTAAAGACCTGCAAAATAAAATAAGAAAGGAAGAAAACAAATAACAATATACCAGCATATTGCGAGAACCATAGGATGCCCATTTCGCCAATGGTGGGTTCGCCATCCAGTGGATACCCGTTTTTAGGTTCAAAAAATCTAAGCACCAGCGGTCTGAACACCATCATCCAGAGACAAGCTCCTGAATGGACACCGGGAGAACCATAAAACATGTCGACGGTAATGCCAACAGCAAATGCTAATAGGAGAATAAAAAACTGAGGAATTTTAAGAGGCAAGGTAAGTAAGACAACAGGATACACCAGAATAAAAATTAAATTCTGATTGCTGTCGCCGAGGTTTATTTCTTTAAGCATCAGCACCTGTAACAGCACGTACAGGATGACTTTCAAGCTATGGCTCAACCATACTTTATTCATACCTGCTTATTTTTTGTTCGAGATCCAATTTTTCCTGTTTGTTTTCATTGACAATCACATAGACCTGGTCGATATTGGTCATGGGTTGACTGAGTTTTACATCGATCTCGTAAGTGAAAGAGCCCTGATCGATGCGATATAATGCTACGGTTCCGATGAGCATATTTTTTGGAAAGATGACAGAATAACCACTGGTCACCACGGTATCTCCCAGACGCACGTCTGCATATTTTTGGATGGCCTGTAATTGCATCATCGAAGGATCGCGACCTTCCCATACCAAAGGTCCAAAAAAGCCACAACGTTTTAACCTTGAACTGATGCTGGTTCCTTCGTGTAAGACAGACAATACCAAACTGTAATTAGAACTGGTATCGGATACAATGCCTACAATTCCTTTGGTGGTGATAACCCCCATGCCAGGAGTGATTCCGTGTTTACCTCCCTTATCTAAAGTGATGGTGTTGTTTCTTTTATCAAGTGAATTGTTGATTACTCTTGCAGCAATGATATGAAATTCGGGCGATGACTTTCCGGATCGGCTTAGTGTGTCCTCATCATTGTTATTTTTTATTGCGTTGTTAGCAAGCTTAACAAGGAGGTTTGCATTTTCATGGGCCAGACTGTCATAACGGCTTTTCAAAGAAAAATAGTCGATCGTGGAATTTACTTTGGCCTGGAAGGATGTGGCTAACAACTGGTAGGAATGTAAATAAATTTTTCGCTGAGGCTGATTGTATCTGACTATCCAGATGAGGCAGATGCTTTGCAGGATAACAAACAACACCAAACTTCCATTTTGAACTATGACTTTGGCAAATTTCCACATCTGTTCATAGTTTAATTGCGGGGAAATGAATTGAATTCAAACCCGCAATAAAATCAGATACTTTTTCTGTCAATTAAAAAGGAGAACCTGTCCGTATTAGCCAAAGCCAATCCCGTGCCCCTCACCACGGCTCTCAAAGGATCGTCTGCCACAATAACGGGCAGTTTGGTTTTAAGTGAAAGGCGTTTATCCAATCCTTTAAGCAAGGCACCACCACCGGTCAAATACAATCCCGTTCTGTAAATATCTGAAGACAATTCCGGAGGAGTGAGTTCGAGTGCTTTCAAAACCGCTTCTTCAATTTTCATGATCGATTTGTCAAGTGCCTCTGCTGTTTCTTCATACCGAACCAGGATCTGTCTTGGAATTCCGGTCATCAGGTCCCGGCCATTGATTGCATAGGGTTGGGGAGGATTCTCTAGTTTTTTTAATGCAGATCCGATATTTATTTTCATTTGCTCAGCCGTGCGCTCGCCAATCAGCATGTTGTGTTCGCGACGCATGTAATCGATGATGTCGTTGGTGAATTCGTCGCCGGCGACCCGGATAGACTGATCGCAAACGATTCCCGATAAAGCGATGACTGCAATTTCCGTAGTACCCCCACCGATATCAATAACCATATTACCAATGGGCTCTTCGACATCCAGTCCTATACCCAGTGCAGCAGCCATGGGTTCATGGATGAGGTAGGTTTCTTTCGAATCCACGTGGTCGGCCGAATCGAAAACCGCTCTTTTTTCGACCTCAGTGATCCCAGATGGAATGCATATGACCATGCGGAGATGGGTAAAAAACCGTCGTTTATTTCCAATCATATTGATCAGGCCCTGGATCATTGCTTCAGCGGCCTGGAAATCGGCAATAACCCCGTCTTTAAGTGGCCGGATGGTTTCAATATTCTTGTGGGTCTTTTCGTGCATTTGCATGGCTTTGTTGCCAACGGCAATAATTTCACCCGATTTTTTGTCAATAGCCACAATGGAAGGTTCGTCGACCACCACTTTCCCATCCTGAATGATCAGGGTGTTTGCCGTGCCCAGATCGACTGCTAATTCCTGTATAAAAAGATTAAAAAGTTTCATTTATATAGTGCGTTCATTCTTTGATCAATACGAATAAAATAAATTCTCAGTTTAAGAATCCGGATATGAATTCAGGGAAGGGACTGCAAAAGTAAAAAAATAAAGCGTTCAGGCACCTGCCGTCACTATGATCATTTTATCTGGATCCAGATATTTTCTTGCAAGTTCCTGTAATTTTTCGGCATTCGTATTTAGAATTTCACTTTTTAAAAGCGGGAATGCATTGGCAGACCCATATTCGGTCACCAGTATTTTTAAAAAGGAAATTGTTTGGAAGGGGCCGTCCATAAGCCGGAGCATGTTACCACACAAATAGTTTCTGACCATTTCCAATTCGCTGTCCGGGATCGGTTCGTTGTGCAGTTTTGTGAGTTCGCCGGAAATCAGGGCTAAAGAGGCATCCAGTTGATCGGGATTCAGTTCGGCACTGATGTAAAAGCAACCCGCATATTTTTGAGCATCCAGACTCGAATGGATGTCGTACGTGTAGCCTTTGTCTTCCCGAATGTTTTTCATAAGTCTCGAACCAAAATAATCTCCCAGGATGGTATTCAGCAGATAAAGACCAAAAAAATCGGGATGTTGTCTGGCGAATGTGCGCACTCCCATTTTTAAACTTGTCTGGGTGCTGTGGCTGATGGGGATGTGCAATTTTTCCAATTGGGGAAAAGGAAGCAGGTGAACCGGCACATTGTTGTGTTCCGGCTCCGGGAACTGCCGGAGAAAACGGGATATGGATTCTCTGTAAACCGGATCATTGGATCCGCAATAAAAAGCATTCAGGCAATGAGCATGGTAGTTTTCCCGATGGTATCTCAGAAGGTCTTCGGTTTCAATCCCGGCAATTCGCTCTGCCGTGGTGTTGTAACCATAAACCGAATCAGGCCCATAGATCAGGGACGTGAATTCGCGGTAAGAAACGTAATCGGGTTCAGCAAGTTGGTGTTGCAATTGAGAATGGAGAAAAATTTTTGCTTTTTGTAAATCGGATTCGCGGTAAGCGGGTCGAAGTACCAGCTCCGAAATAAAATCAAGCAACTCGGTGAAATGTTTTTGAAGACAGCTCAGGGAAACCGTAGTAAAATCCAGATCGGCATGAACCGAAAAATGGGCACCATAAAAATCAATTTTATCGGCTACCATTTCTGCAGTATAATTTGCAGTGCCTTCCATGATGAGGTTGGCTGCAAATCTGGCGGCCAGTTTTTTATGTTCGCTCCACCTTCCATTCTGGAACACCAATTCGAAGAAACATAATCCCGGTTTGGAAGATTCAAGACTGTACAATACACTCCCGTTCGCCAAATTCTCTTGTTCGTAGGCCGGAAAGGAAAGCTGGTTCCAATCCTGGATTACCGGGTTCATGTTCAGGTATTTAAGCTTCATAGACCAAGGAAATGGTAAAACGCCAGAATGATGTATTTTTGTCCTTCATTTCACTGTAAACATAAATAATACATGGCAATCGCGCCTTTACATATCAAAAATCAAGCAAAACGATTATGAAATTCAACGTATCCTCCGGAGGTTTTCTGGAAAAGCTCAATATTGCAGCCTCAGCGCTGGCTTCTAACCCCGTCCTTCCTATTTTGGAAGATTTTTTGATCCGATCAGATAAAAATAAACTGTTTATCACTGCTTCCAATTTAGAATTGACCATCAGCACCAGTTTGGATGCCGAAGTAACAAATGCGGGCAGTATAGCAATTCCCGGGAAAACCCTGCTTGAAACTTTAAAAGCCATGCCCGAGCAGCCTTTATCGATCGAAATCAACGACGATACGAGAGGGGTTACCATTACCTCACTTTCCGGGGTCTACAAATTGGTGGGAGAAAAGGCCGAAGACTACCCCAAGATCGCGGAACCTGTTGACGAACCCGGTTTCGGAATATCCAGTGAAAAATTACAATTGGCTATCGACCGGACCTCTTTTGCAACCAGCAATGATGAAATGCGCCCGGCTATGAAGGGGATCTGTCTCAATATCGATTTCAACCAACTGACCTTCGCAGCAACGGATGCACATAAACTAGTGAAATACAGTTTCCAGGACATCAGCAGCGACACATCGGCTACGATCGTGCTTACCAAAAAATCGATGCTGGCTTTAAAAACCATTTTGCCGAAAGAAGATAAAGTGATGATGCATTTCAACAGGGAGCGGGCTTTTTTCAGTTTTGGCGATACACAATTGTCGATGCGGCTGATTGAAGCGAAATATCCGGATTACAACGCTGTCATCCCGGTCAACAATCCCTATCTGCTGCAGGTGAGTCGTTATGAACTTTTATCTGCATTGAAAAGGATCATCGTTTATGCCAACAAATCGACGAATCAGGTGATGTTGAATATTCAGGACAAGAGTCTGACCATTTCTTCTCAGGATGTCGACTTGTCGAATGAAGCAACCGAACAAATGAGTTGCACCTATCAAGGGGAACCGATGACGATTGGATTCAGTGCAAAATACCTCATCGAAATGCTTTCCAATATCGGAGGGGAAGTGCTTACTATTGAATTGTCGAGCCCCAGTAAGCCAGGTATTTTTCTTCCAGCCGAGCAAGCCGCAAGCGAAAATTTACTGATGCTGATCATGCCTGTCATGAGCAACTATTAAGAGCAATGCAAATTGCCTTGTATTTCGGATCCTTTAACCCAATCCACACAGGGCACCTCATCATTGCACAGCACATTGCCAATTTAGGGGAAGTCGATCAGGTCTGGCTGGTGGTTAGTCCGCACAATCCGTTCAAAGCAAAAGCCAGTCTCGCTAACGATTACGATCGACTGCACCTGGTCAATTTATCGGTGGAAGACAATCCGAAAATCAGAAGTTGTTCGATTGAATTCAGTTTGCCCCAACCCAGTTATACCATTGACACCCTGACTCATTTGGAAGAAAAATATCCGCAACATCGTTTTTCGCTGATCCTGGGAAGCGACAATTTACCGACGCTGCATAAATGGAAAAACGGCGATTTAATTTTAGAGAAATATAAAATTTACGTTTATAAACGGGTAGGAACGGATGTGCCCAAAGCCTATGAGGGACAACCCTCCTTGCATTTTTGCGATGCACCCCTGCTGGACATCAGTGCCAGTTATATTCGGGAATGCATACAAAATGGAAAATCCGTCAGATATATGGTGGCCGACCGCGTATTTGAATATCTCGATGGAAGCAACATGTACAAATCGAAATAATTGATTTGCGGAAAAGATGCAAAAAGAGTTCGAAAAAACGGCAATACGAGTTAGTTTAATCAGTATTGTTTCCAACTCCCTGCTTGCCGTAATAAAATGGATAACAGGTTATTTCGGAAATTCATATGCCCTGATCGCAGATGCCATTGAATCGACAACAGATGTCTTTGCATCCTTGCTTACTTTGTTCGGATTAAAATATTCTCACAGACCGGCCGACAAAAATCATCCCTACGGACACGGTCGGGTGGAACCGCTGCTCACTTTTGTGACGGTTGCATTTTTGGTGACCTCTGCAACGGTGATTGCCTACGAAAGCATTCAGAACATACAGACCCCGCATGAGCCGCCGAAATATTTTACATTGATCGTTCTGGGAGTAATTATCATCTGGAAAGAGATATCTTTTCAATTGGTGCTGAGAAAAAGTAAGGCAACACACAGCAGTGCATTGAAGGCCGAAGCCTGGCACCACCGAAGTGATGCCATTACATCTGTTGCAGCATTTATTGGAATTTCGATTGCCTTGTATTTCGGGCGGGGATTTGAAGTTGCCGATGACTGGGCGGCACTAATTGCTTCGATATTTATTTTGTACAACAGTTACCAGATATTCCGCCCTGCGCTTGGAGAAATTATGGATGAGCATTTTTATGAAGAACTCGAAAATGAGATTCGAAAGCATGCGTTTGAAGTGGAAGGCGTTCGCGGTACGGAAAAATGTTTCATCCGAAAATCGGGAATGATGTATCTGGTGGAATTGCATGTAATGGTCCCGGCGGAGATCACGGTACATGAAGGACATTTAATTGCACATCGGGTTATCGATGTATTGAAAGATAAAATTCCACAGATCAGACAGGTGCATGTGCACATTGAGCCTTATGAGCAATATTCGGAGAGCTAAAAGCTGGAAGCGGAAGCTAAAGGCTTAAGGCGGAAGGCCCAAGGCCCAAGTCTTAAGGCCTAAGGCTTAAGGCGGAAGGCCTAAGGCTTAAGGGTGAAATAAGTGTAAAGAGCATAGATCAACGTGAAAAGAGCAAGGATAAAGCTTAATTACTAACAATTGTTAGCATTCTAACAACTAACAACTAACAACAAACTTCCGACTGTTTGCCAGAATAACACGAAGACGCAAAGGGGCACAAAGAATTATTTTTAGCTGTTCATCTTTCCTACTGATCATTTTTCTTTTTTGCCTTGATGCATGACTGAGTGATTAAACTGATAGGCGGATGTATATCGCCAGTGGGCGGATGGTAAGTACACATAACATTTAGACATTTAGACTGTTCGGAGAATAAGCTTTCTTAAAAAAGTAGAATTATCATTTCGCAGTTTCTGCCATGAGGATAGTTAAAGTCAGAGTTGCAAGGACAATTTTGTTGGTGAGATGATCAGCATGGACCTTTAAAAAATCTAAAATGAAAAGGGGCGGGTTGAATGCAGAATTTGAATCTTTTTCATAATCTTAGTGAGGGGCTTTTATTTTACCAACTGTTTTTTCAAAGCGACCTGAACCAATTGATTTAAACTTATTCCTTCTTTCGTAGCTTCAATATATGCGAGTTCATGAAGTTTGGGATCTATTCTAACATTAAATGAACCTTTGAATGATTTACTAATATTCTTACCGGTTTGTTCGCATAATTTTTTATAGTCCTTAACCGCTTCTATAAATGACTTCTTTAATTCTTTTACAGAAGAACCTTCAAAAGTTACTAGATCATTAACGCCTTCCAGTTTTCCAAAAAAAATATCGTCGGAAGATGAATAATGCACTGACCCTATAACGTCTTCAAAAACCAATTTATCAATCATATTAAATTATTCTGTTCTAAATGTGTCTTTAAAAGTTTAATTTGGTAATCCTTTAGTTCATTGCCAGGATGAGGTTTATGAAGCCTAATCAATAAATTTTTAGTCTTATTGTAAAAAGCTACACGTGAACCACTTGTTTTAACAGTTTTAACTTCCAAATATCCCAATCTTGATAAGACATAAGATAATTCGGCGTAAGTTACTGTACCGGAATTATTTATAATCCGATCTGTAATTTTTTGTAATTTACTCACCTGTAAATGTTCACAAAATTAGCATTTGCAACTGAATATTAGTTCCAAAATCCTTTTTCTTTAACATATTGCAAAAAAAAACCGGATGAAATCATCCGGCCTTTTCATACCTTTTCACATTGAGAATTTACGGCGTCCAATTCTTTTCATGTGATCATTGGACTTAAAAGTTTGCTCTGCAGAATTTATAAAATCTATTTATGAATTGCAAAAAGAGCGAGGTAAAGGTAATGGCGTTTTGGAATGCGTAACAAATTTTTGATAAAGAAATTCATATAGTGTAAAAAGCGCATATAAAATCGCTACATTTATAGAGAGTCATGAACATAAAAGAAAATATCTGATTTGCTTTGATGTGTAAAAGTCTGAACTGCGATGGCCATGCAGATCGGCAGGAATGCTTATCTTTCGGCAGAATCAATCTTTTATTTATGGCAGAAAAATGGTCGCGCAGAGAGCTGATTAAAAATGTTGGCCTCGCAACAGGTGCAGGTAGTTTTATCTTACCGGAAATGAGTAGATTTATCATGGATGAAGTCCACCCTTTGTATATAAAACCCGAAAGACCCATTACTGCCATTACGCTGGGTGCGGGAGCACGGGGGAATGTCTATGGAAATTATGCAGCCAAATATCCCGATGAAATTCAAATTGTTGGTGTCGCTGAGCCCATCCCGATCCGGAATGACCGGTATGCCAAAAAGCATAATATCAAAGATGAACACCGGTTTGTAACCTGGGAGCATGTATTCGGGAAACCTAAATTTGCGGATGCCATCATTATCACCACTCCTGATCACCTGCATTACGGACCCTGCATGAAAGCACTCGATATGGGTTATGATGTTTTGCTGGAAAAGCCCATGGCGCAGACGGAAAAGGAGTGCAGGGATATTTTAGCAAAAACCAAAAAGACAGGACGCATTGTGGGATTGTGTCATGTGCTTCGTTATGCTCCTTATTTTGTTAAACTCCGCGAACTCATCCACAACGGTTCGATAGGAACACTTGTTAGTCTGCAACATTTTGAACCCATCCAGCATGTGCATATGGCGCATTCTTTTGTACGCGGCAACTGGCACAACAGCAAAGCGACCACGCCAATCATCATTGCCAAATCCTGTCACGATCTGGACATGATGCGCTGGCTGGTAGACAAACCCTGCAAACGCGTATCGGCCTTTGGAGATTTGAGTTGGTTCAGGCGTAATAATGCACCACAAGGAAGCACGGCACGTTGCAACGAAGGCTGTGCCATTGAATCGCAATGCCCGTATTCGGCCATGAAAATTTACCTGCGCGACCGCACGTATCTGTATGTTTTTGATTTGCCCGAGCAAAAGGAATTGCATCCCGATGCCATCATGAACTATTTAAAAACCACAAATTACGGTCGATGTGTTTACCGCATGGAGAACGACCAGTGCGATCATTACGTCATGAGTCTTGAATTTGACGGAGGCATCACGGCCAGTTTTAACATGGAAGCATTTACGTCTTATCACGGCCGCAGAACCCGCGTGATGGGCAGCCTTGGCGATTTGCACGGAGATATGGAAAGCTTTGTACATACCGATTTCAGGACGGGGAAAGTCACAAACTGGGATTCTCAATCGTTTGATGACGGAATTTACAGCAAACACGGACATGGGGGTGGTGACGCGCGATTGATGCGTAATTGGGTGCAAGCCGTTTCCCAACAAAATGCCGGACTGCTGACATCCACCATTGATGCTTCCATTGAAAGCCACATCATGGGATTTGCGGCGGAGCGAAGCAGAAAAACCGGTAAAACGATGAAGGTAAAATTATGACACTAAAAAAGCAATTGACTTTTCAATTTTTGGACAGAACACCCATAAATCTATTTCAACTACTAACAATTGTTAGTATTGTATTTTATTTTTCCTGCAAGGGAGATAAGGAAGGGCATTCAGGGACCTTTGTTGATCAATCTCCTATACAACAAATCAGTGCTTTGATATCGGAAGATTCAGAAAACGACAGTTTGTATATACTTCGTGCAAATCTGTTGATGGAAAGTGAATCGTATGATTCGGCAATTGCGGATTTTTTGAAAGCCATATCCATAGATTCATCAAGTCGACCGGATTATTATTTCGGACTTTCACAAGCATACCTGATGACTGCACAATCCAAAATGGCTTCGGATGTGCTCGATAAAGCCCTGGATCAATTTCCGGAGAACAAGGCTGTTTTGTTGAAAGTTGCGGAGTTGAAATTATTGCTCAAGCAGTACATGCCTGCATTGGCCGTGATCAACAAAATTTTTGAAAGAGACCCTCAAAATACCGAAGCCTGGTATTTGTCGGGACATGTGTTGTACGAAATGGGAGATACGGGAAGAGCGGTAAATGCTTATCAGAAATGCGTCGATTTAGATCCCGAAATGCGAAAGGCCTGGATTCAATTGGGCGACGTGCTTACAGAATTAAAGATCGAACGCGCGTTGGATTATTACGACAATGCGATCCGTTTAGATAGTACAGATCCCGAAGTGTATCACAGTAAAGCGTATGCGGTGCATCGGTTTGGAAACAGAAACAAGGCAATCGCTTTGTTCAGACAGTTGGCAGCGCGTTTTCCATCTTATGAAGCTGGTATCTACAATCTGGGTGTTCTTTACATGGAAGCCGATTCCATAGAAAAAGCGGCCGATCATTTTTCTATTTGCATTCAACTCAAGCCAACCGAAGCAAGTTCCTATTATCAAAGGGCCTTAGCTTTTATAAAACTTGGCAAAAAGGAACAAGCCAAAGCGGATCTTGAAAATGTATTGAGTTTGAATGCTGATTTTGAAGAAGCGAGGGAAGCATTGAAGGGATTGAAGTGAGAATTGAAATTCATTTTCATTCTATTGGGGAGACACAATTTTTACTGCTACTCCATGTGTGGAAACTTTTAAAATTGTGCCGCACTTAAAAACTTCGTTTAATACCTTATGAACAGGCCTTTGTTTAAAATTTATAATGTTTTCCTTGATTGTGATTTGATCTCAAACGGGGTTACGTTCTTAACGTTTTTTAAATTAGTTTTAGTTAAAATGAAAAAGGCCGGACTGAAACTTTTGAACTGGCACTATTTTATACATCTTCATTTTTAACATTAAAAAGAAAAGGCCTTTATAATTTCTTTTATTGATTTAAAAATAAATTTGTTCATTCCGGCCAAGGACCGCTTTGTTTCACCTGAAAAAAACGCGTTCCATCAAAACGGTACAGACCGGAACCGGCACCCCACCACATATTCCCTGACTTGTCCTGATACATGCTTTGTACGCAACAATTAAGTCCGTCTTCGGGTGTAAATACTCTGAATGCACCGGGATCTCCTTTATTCAGAGAAGGATCAAACCTTGTGGTGCTGCCTCTGGCTGTAATCCAAATAATTCCCGAATCTTCTATACATATTCCCCAAAACTCTTTTCCTCCCAAGCCATCTTTGTTTGTATACTCTGTAAAAGTTTTGCCATCGTATTTGCATATTCCGTTTTTCATGGTAAACCAGATATGGCCAGCATTATCTTCTGCGATACCACTTGCATAATTTTCACCTAACCCTTCTTTTTCGTTGAAATTGACCAGCGTGCTGCCATCGAAACGATAGACTCCCTGTCCTGTAGTTGCGATCCAAATATTTCCATGTTTGTCTTCCATGAGATCTGCAACATTTGCCGACGCAAGCCAAGAAAATAAAGAAAAACAAGGAGTTCCAGCAGCATCCGCTACGGAATTGTATTGGTAAACACCTCCGTGTGTGCCTACCCAGATGGTTCCTGATCTATCAACGAGTATGCCTTTACGGGTAATGTCTGTATGGATGAGTCCGTCTTTTTGATTGTAATTTCTGAACGTTAAACCATTGTATTTATAAATACCCTGATCTGTTCCAAACCACATGTTGCCATTTTTATCTTCGTTGATGGCATATACAGTTTTATTGTAAAAACCATCGGGATCTGAAAAATATCTTAAAGTTTTTTTGTCATACCTTACCACACCTTCTCCAAGTGTACCAAACCATAAATTTCCTTTTGAATCCTGGAAAATACTCCGGATGTATTGACTCACGAGGGTGGTGTCAAAATCAGGAGCCAATCCAACGGCGTTAAAAACTCTTATAACCGTTGGGCCTTTTCCGGAAGTATTTGCAGCATGGTTGTTGTTTTGTCTGTTGCAGCAAACAAAAAGGGTCAAACAGAAAAGTAAGAAAGCGTGGTTCAATGCTTTAAAGTTAAACTAAACTTTCTAAAAAACGATACTTTAAAATATTTCTTATTCTGACAGAAAAAATGCCGCAGCCAAAATATTCTGTTTTAAAAACAATATAATTGTTTTCTCTCAATAACGGATAGCGCATTAACTATTTTTGGGATTTAAAGTTTCTAAATAAGGCTTGTTTGAGACCATATGAAATTTGCAATATTTGTAATACACGATTGGCATGCAAAGAAATTTTATGAATGATGTTATCCTAAAGTCCATATTATTTTGGTTCAAGCCCCAGCACATAGCTATAACTTTCCTTCAGTAGTGTGGATAGTTTGTTCATGTCATTCCACATTTTTTCGGGGATCAGAATATATCCTTTCATTACGGCACCATAAGCCTTAAAAGGGCTGGTCTTCAGTTGCTGCATGTACTTTGCCTTTACTTCTTCTGAAAACCTGATTCCCAATTCACCGTCTTTGTTTAATTGAGAAAACATATGGCCATTTACAGAAGTGTACGGCATCGTTTTTCCCTTTCGTTCAATTTCAGGACATTTTGATATTAATTGATCATAAAGGGCTAATTTTTCTTCCCACATAATCTCATTTTTTTTCTGCAAATTCCTTAAATTGTCTGATCCATTTTTCACCTTGCTTTCTGAACATGCCCGGAAACAGCAAGAACATCAGTTTTGGCATGAGCCAACTCACACGAGTGTATTCAAATTCGTAAACATACCGGCATGAATTTTCATCAAGCGGGATGAATTTGCATTTCATGGTATTGTCCATATGCGGATGGTGATAAAATGCTTCAAATGATTCAGGAAGCCGGTTTGCAATGATTGTTTCTGTCAATTCCATTTCCCGTTTTCCAAATTGGTAATACATTTTTGATATGGCACCATCCATACCTTGTGTGCCGCTGATGAGTTCTTTTCTCAGAAAACCATCCTGGTATTCTTTATTGTTTTCCGGATTGGCGAAGAGCGTTGCGACTTCGATTTGCGGTTTATAGATTGTAATTTGACCACTATATTTCATTTTATTTTCTTTTGGAAACTTTCTTCTTTTTGGGTTTAGGCTCGGGCAATTCCTTTAAGGAAATTTTGACTAATTTGCTTAACCAAATACCATCTTCAATTTTTTCTTCAATTAAAAAACTTGGTTTGGCTCCCGGATAAGCAGGTGCTTCTGTTACTTCGCCAATAAATTCCCGCCCGGATTTTGTGGGCTTTATATAAAGTTTGTTATCGCAAATAAGCCCAAATATTTTTCCGTCGGCGTAAATTCCATAATCACCAAACATTTTTTTGGCGACTATTTCCCCTGAACCTTTGATCTGATCGGTAACGAAATCTACAAATTGCTGATGAGATGCCATTGGATTTTATTAAATGTTTTTAAAATTTCTATTCTCAGAGAATTTATCTGTTCGATCGCCGGACAACAGGAATACTTTAATATCAATGAACTTCTCATACCCCAATTTTTTAAAAGTAAAGTGAAAAACCCAAAAATCAATTCTAAAGTTAATACATTCCTAAAATTATTACAAACCACTTTTTTATTCAGCTTGTTTTCCAGGCAAAGTTTAAAGATACAAGAGGTATACTATGTCCAGGCTGGAAGAAGCAGACTGGTTGGAAAAATGACGCTCAACATAAAGCTTGAATTGTCTTAGGATTCGTCATTTTCATTTGAACGTTATTTGTTTTTATTTTTTGCGGGATTAAATTCAAGTATTTCGTCTCTTTTTGGCGATGTTATATAAGGTTTTTTATGGTTGCCGTTTTTATCCATGATCCAAATATCAGAATTCTGGGCGACACGGGTATATGCAATGTATCTACCGTCAGGAGTCCAACGTGGCCATCTGTTGTCCAGGCTGTCGCTGGTTAATTGTTTGATGTTGCTGCCGTCGATGTTCATAACATAGATGTCTGCTTTGTTATTTAAAAAATAGTGGCATGCAATCGATTTTCCATCAGGCGAAATATCCAGGGCTCCATCGTTTCCGATTCTGTTGGTCAGCCTGGTGTGGTAGCTGCCCATCGTATCTGTAATAAATATCTCACTATTGGTAATTTTGTTGGCAGTGTCTCTATCCATAAATGAGGTATAGAAAATTCTGACTCCATCCGGATGAAATGTTGGTGAACCGTCTAATCTGTCGTTTTGTGTAATGCGAGATATTTTTTTTGTGGCCAGATTCATAAAATAAATTTCATTTTGTTTATGGTCGGCATTAGAAACATATAAAATGCTTTTTCCATCCGGAGAAAAAGAGGGTCCGTATTGATTGAGTGTGTCGTGGGTTAGCTGCTCAGTTGTTTTTAATGCTATGTTATAGAGATAAAGGTCATATTGTTTTTTCACCAGTTTAGCGAATAAAATATTTTTTCCATCCGGGCTCCACTTGATTCCGTAGTCCGTGTATTTATCGTTGGTAATGTTCAGAAGTTGGTCGTTTTTGGATGAAATATATAGGTCCAAATATTCATCCCTGTCCGAAATAAAAGCATATTCGTATTTGGTCGTTTTACAGGCAACAAATACCAGAAGTCCCAATAATATCAAGTATAATTTAGCCATAGTCGTTTTTCTTAGGAATACAATTTAACTGATATGTCAAAGTCTTTGAATTTTTATTAAAATTATTCCGATTGCTCCATATGTATTGTAGGGAAACTTATATGAAAGTTCATTTTGTAATACGCCATAAACAATAATCAGAATTCCATGATGTAAAAATTCTATTTCAAATATATTGGCAATTAGAGTCTATTAAATTTTGATAAGTTTTTTAAAAACAATTTTATTATTTTTTAATACCTTGATGAAATTAATTCCATTAGGTATATCAGATATGTCGAAAATTTTTCTTAGATTATCACTCGATTGAATTATTTTTAATAATTGTCCATTGATATTGAATATTTCTAATTGCGAGAGGTTAGTACTTGAAATTTCAATAAAATTACTAGAAGGGTTGGGAAATATTAAAATATCATCTGATTGCTCCACCAAATCAACATCGACCGTAAAATCGGACAATAACCGCTTCCAGACTCCATTTTGTTGAGTACCAGCGATTAAATAATTACCTGAAATTTCCAAATTAGTAACCCCTAAATCTTTCAATCCTTCGTTTATAGGAATCCAATTAACACCTTTATTATTTGAATAAAAGACGCCATTACATTCAGTCGCAATAAAAATTCTATTTTCAAAAATTTCAAAATCCTTTATAGAACAGAGGTTGCTAAGACCGAGTTTGGATCCAAACCAATTTAGACCTTTATCTCTTGAAATAAATACTCCATTACCAAAAGTAGAGGTTCCTGCATAGATGTTCTCGCTATCAATTAATAATGAAATTATATTATAATTACGAAGAACCGGTCCTGTCAATGTATCCCAGTTAGAAAAAGTATCGTCGCTTACATATAGTGAGCCGCTACCTCCCGCATAAATTTTATTCCCATCTAATTCCAAGGCAGTTACTGCTGTGGAAGTAGGATATGGTCTGACATCCTTCCAAGTTACTCCTTTATCTGGTGAAAAATACAAACCTCCAACTCCATAGCCTGCATAATATATATTGGTTCCTTTTAATTTGAGAATGGGAATGCCAAGCCAAGCGGGAATATTTAATTTCCTCCAATTAATTCCAGTATCTTCTGAAAGAAAAATTCCACCAATTCCTGCAGCGTAGATATTGTTACCATCAGATTCTATGGCTTCAATATCTGGGGGATCAATGTTATTGTTTTGATTTTTCTCAATATTGATTTCTTTGCAAGAATTTCCATCATTTGTAATTATATAAACCCTCCCATCGTAAGAACCTGCGAAAATTTTATCGCCTTCTGATGATAAGGAATTTACATAAGTGTCAGCAATTCCAATATTAGATGCGGCCCAATTTTCTCCTTTATTATCTGATATATTTATTCCTCCATCAGAGCCGGTTATTATCAGATTTCCTTTAATTATGATTGAATTTACATGGGTTCCTGTATGACCGGAACTCTTCCTTTCCCATTGAAATTCGTTTGATTTTAAAAGATATACACCGTCATTTGTGCCTGCATAAATATTATTTAAGTCTGCAGACAAGGAAAGAACAAACTTGTTAAACAATCCGTTATTGATAGGGGCCCAAGTGACTCCATTATTTTGTGAATAAAAAATACCACCGTCATTGACTCCGGCGGCATACAAATTACTTCCTCTATAGGTCAAGGCCTTTACGCCACTTACCGTTAAACCTGAATTCATAGCATTCCAACTAGCTCCATTATTTGTAGAAAGGAATACTCCACCCCAAGTACCTGCGAATAGACTACTATTTCTTTTAATAATTGAATTGACGTTTAAATTATTTAATCCGTTATTCAGACTATTCCAGTTACTACCATTGTTATTTGAAAAAAGGATTCCTTTTCCATTAGTTCCTGCATAAATTTGATTTCCATCAATCAAAATGGAATTTACACCTTCAATATTTTGCCCCAAATCCAGTTTAACCCAATTATCACCGCCATCTGATGATTTGAAAATTCCGTTAGATAAAGTTCCTGCATAAATATTTGAACCCTTAATTGCTATGGAGTTTATTCTTTTATTGGTTAAACCGTTATTTTTTTCTACCCACGTAATTCCTAAATCATTCGAAACAAAAACACCATTACTTATTGATCCAATGACAATAATATTTGCTTCCGAAGCAATGCAACGTATATCCTGTCCATATGGTCCATTGACCTGTTGCCATTGACTGAATAGCCAAAGTGATTGAAAACTAATTACTAAGATAAATAAATGTCGTGCTATCATTTTCATTTTGTTTAGAAGCAAAATTATCAGAAAATTACGAAATTAATAGATTTGGATTTCCAGACTATTTAATCTTTTTTAAAAAAAATTGGTATAAAAGTTAGGCGAAAATAAACTCTATCCAAGAGTTAGTCGAAGATATAACAATCAATCTAAAAAGCTAACTCATAAATGGGGATTAGGGGGATTTTTTGGTGCATCTAGAGCTTATCCGTTCATTTCTGGTGATTGGATGTTTAATATGGCTCTGGGGTTTGTAGCTGGCGGGGCAATAGCAAATATTTACGCAGGAACAGCTGGGTTAATTTTAGCGAGCAGATTTTTTCCTTCCCTCGCGGTTTTTTTAATACTTGATGCTTTTTTCTGTGGTCTCTCCGGCTTTAACGACAATCGTATAACTGCCGCTATGACCTTTGTGTTTTCCAAGGGTTTTAATGTGCACATCGTAAGTCCCGGGATTTAGAACAAACTTACTCGGGTTGGTTGTACTGGAAGTATAAGTCCTGTCTGTAGCGACATTTTTTCCTGAAGCTTTATCGTGAACATTCACAGTAGCATCAATGAGTTCATTGGTTTTTGTACTGACTTCGATGAATGCAATTCCACTTTCGAAATTTTGTGTAACCGGGGTGGTGCCATTCGATTTTACCCATACATCTTCGATTTCCATTAGAACATGTAAACCTTCAATCCCTAAGGCCTGGAAAGATACTTTGTAATGCCCTGCAGGAACTTCCATCTGTTTTGTTCTACCATAAGTTCTGGTACTGGCCATAATTTTACCAGATTTTTTGTCCATCATTTTTACCAACACATCCCAGGGTTTACCATTGTTTGTTGTGGTCACTTCTAAAATTCCTCCGTCAAAACTTATATTCCGGTGTCTGGTTGAATCAGTATTCATATCTAAAGTAAAACTAGTGGCCGGGATGTCAGTTCCCTCCAAAGCCCGAACTTCAATTTCGTATTTTCCTTTCGCCAAATAGACAAATCCGGTATCCCTGTAAGTTCTTGCCCAGGCGACTTCTTTCTTCGTCTGGGAATTTCTGGCCCTTATGATGGCATCAACAGGTTTTCCTGTTTTGGTGGCAAATACGGAGAAATTGGCTTTCGGTTCGTCGACGGTTTTCGCAGTTGCTTCCGACAATACGGTCTGCAGGCCCGTTGTATTATCTGCATCGTAATAATAGCCATCGCCCGCTTTGGCTGCACAAATGAGTGCTTCCTTTTCGGTTTCTTTTAAACCAAAGCCAACAATATGCAATCTGAAATCGATGTTTTCCGATTTTGCTTTTTTTATAACAGAACAGAGATCGCCCTCACAGGATTCTATACCATCGGTAATTAATATTATCGTTGTTTTTATTTTGGATTCTCTAAGCAAACCGATGGCAAGCGTTGCGCTTTTTGCCAATGGGGTTTTACCCAATGATTTTAATCCTTTTACTGCAGTGATTATTTTGGTTTTGGAGTTGTTGGAGATGTCTGCTATCAACTCTATATCATTGCAATCACTTTTACTTCGGTGCCCATAGGCGATTAATCCTATAGGTTTGTCGGCCGGGATTTTTTCTACTGTCGACGATAAGACATTGGCTGCAATGTCTTTTTTTGTGGATGCTTCCAATTTTCCCCACATGGATCCACTGGCATCATATATGAATAAAATGGGTGAAGATTGTTTTTGTCCTTCGATCCCGAGAGTAGAGAAAATTACAAAGCAAAACAGGAGAAGTTTTTTCATAATCAGATGGGTTGTGTTTGGATCAAATTCTAAATTGGCTCATTGTGAATGAAGTCCGTAATCAAAAATAAAGATAAAACGCGAATATTCCTGTAAAATACCGGATGTATCTTTTAATAATTTAACTGATGTGTTAAAATCTTTGATTTTATTCGCAATTATTCCATCATTCAATTCCGAATACAGAAGCATTCTAACATCTTGAGATGTCGTAAGTAAGGATTTAAAAAAATTAGAGATATTAAACTCAGTAATTTATATTCCTGGAATTTCAGCGGTCGAATTTAAATTTCTAAAAGGAGTTATTTAACAAGGGTTGGGAAATTTTATTCTTGAAAATTGCCGAAAGATTTTAGAAAGGTTTAATAGTGTTCGTTTACTCTATAAGGTATTTTCATCCATATTTAGGCTGTCCGCAATATCTTTTCCATTTTCCGGCCTTTTGCCAATTCGTCCACCAATTTATCTAAATACCGGGCCTGCTTTGTTAAAGGATTTTCAATTTCTTCTATCCGGTAACCACAAATGGAGCCGGTGATGAGATGTGCATTGGGGTTCAATTTAGCCTTCTTAAAAAATGTTTCAAATGTGACCTTATCAACTATAAGTTGCTGCAATTGCTTCTCGTCAAAGCCGGTCAGCCATGATATCACCTGTTGCAATTCTTGTTTGGTCCTGCCTTTGCTTTCAACTTTGTTGACATAATGCGGATAAACCGAAGCGAAAATCATTTTTGCAATTCTTTCATCATGTTCAGCTGTTGTTTTCATTTTTCCAAATTTTTAAACCATTTCTGTGCGTTTGGTCTTCGGTGTGGACAGCCTGGCCAACAACAGGGTTGTCTTTTGCCTTCGTTCAGTTCTGTCATCATCCGGTCAATATGTTCTGACCGGGTCTCTTCCTTTTTGACTATGGTGACCCAACAGATCCATTCATTGCGTTGGATCGGAGTAAGCTTATTCCAACGTTCTGAAATGGCATCATTCTTACTCAATGCGCTTATCATATCGTCGGGGAGTTCGTGCAATATTCCTTCAGCTAATTTGATCATGGTTATTTGTTGTTATTTCAATCGTTCCAGAACGCCTTTTCTCTTTACAATGTTTTTATAGTCCCATTGAATTTCTTTAGATTTTTTCAACCAACGCTTCAGATCTTTGGGGTTTATTTCCGATACCTCATTGTAAAAAACGGAAGCATCTTTAAATTTTCCACCGTGCACGGAAAGGCCTTGTTCATCAAAACTGGCTCCGCTCCAAAACATTAACCTCATTCCGCGCTTTTCTTTACTGTAACCTACAATGGGGTTGCCGTCTATAAACCAGACAGGGTGTCGGTGCCAAACCTTACTTTCGGCTTCAGGCAGGTGTTTGTTTATTTCTGTGTGCAACAATTGACAAATCGATTTATCGGCCGGGATTTGATTTTGGTTGTATGTTTTAATGTCAATTGGAGATGATAATTTTGCTTTTTCATTTTTTGCTGTAATTTTTTGGTGGTTCTTCATATCTCTTTCTTTGACGAGAGCCTTAACCGTTTTTTCCAGTATGGTACAGGGGAATGGACTGTCTAATGGAAACTGATAAGTAGCTTTTGAAACGTGATATACACGCATTTCTTTAGGAACGGTTTTAGTATTTTGAGGAGTAATAAACAAGCCGATATGATTTTTAAAGACTCCAAAATAAATCAGCCTTCCCTCGTATCCCTTCCCTCCATATTCGTAGAAGGGCATGCCATAACTGATGCGTTCGTCAGCCGTGGGTGCAGCTTTTTTTATAGTGGAGCGAATCTTTCTCAGGATTGCCTGGATTTTCGCAGGAAAACAGGAAATATATTCGTCCACGTCTTTGAATTTTTGATTGCTTGTGTTCATATCACAAATCGTTCTGTTGTGTGGTTCTGTATTGTAACTATTGCATGGATAGAATTGCTGTAAAGCTCATCAACCAAAGACAAAAATATAAAACTAATTGGTGATCATCATAAAAGACTAAAAACAATAATTTGAATAACCCCTGTTCAGAGTATATGGAGTGATATGTGCCGTACTGCTTACTTTTTAACAGACCTTTTGATCAATAATCATGTGCTAATATGAGGTAAAAAATTCCATAATCAGAAAATGAAATAATAATTTAATTTCAGTTTGCAATTGATGTATTGGATAGCCGGATTGTTAATTCTCTACATTTCTATTTCAATATTTTTCTCATCAAAACTTAGGAATATGGTATCTCCTGGTTTCAAATCGAATCAGGATACGTTTGGTGTTGCATTTACTAATTTTTATTATTGAGATTCTTGCTTAGGCGAAAAAGGCTTCCAATACATTTTAGGTTTTGGCGGGCACGTTTTTCCACTTCTGAGTAATGCAATCAAACCCAATACCGGTCCCAAGGACAACAGGAAATAAATATTTCTTGGATTCATGCTATCTTGTAATATATTCAATAGCTGAATACTCATTATGGTTATTGAAAACCCAAGACAGTTTACAATGGTAAGTGCGGTTCCTTTTAATTCAGCCGGGGCATTTTGTGCTACCAAGGTGGAGAAAAGAGGGGAATCCAAAATGACAACCATTCCCCAAAAAAGAAGAAATGCTAAGAACAAATATTCTGATTTTGTTTGAAACATCCATGGAGAAACAAGGCAGCATATACACGATAATAGTAGCGCCATGGTCGCTGTTCTTTGGGTACCCGTAATTTGTGCCAAATAACCGCCTATGATGCATGCAAGGCCACCGATTCCAATAATCATGAACGAGCACAAAGAAATGTTAAAAGATGTTTCATTGTGCTCCAGGCTATATGTTTTCAGCATAACCGGCACAAATGCCCAGAAGGCATATAATTCCCACATGTGACCAAAATAACCGAAAGCGACAGAACGGAATTTATGATTCTTAAATACATCAAAAAATGCCGATAAATTGAATGCTTTCGCCGCAATCCGATAAGGACCATCGGGCACAAATATCAACATCAATAATCCTCCGAGTGCAGCAAGAGTTGAAGTTAAAACGAGAACAAGTTTCCAAGGAAATGCTTCGGTAATTTCTTTTAACAGGTGAGGAAATGCTGTTCCCAAAACCAGTGCACCGACCAGGAATCCAAGCGACTTTCCGAGCCCTTTTTCATGGTAATCTGCAGCTATTTTCATACCCACAGGGTAAATCCCGGCGAGAAAGAAACCAGTAATGAAACGCAACGAAATGATACTTTCTAAACTATTCCCTTCCCAGATTACTGCTAAGTTGGATACAGAGCCCAGTAAAGCACAGCTCAGGAATACTTTTGATGGCGAAAAACGATCTGATATGGTAAAAATTGCAAATGTAAGTGTACCGAAAATAAATCCAAATTGTACCGTGGATGTCAGGTGACCTAAAGCTGAGCTTTTTAGCTTAAAATTTTTAATTAGGTCATTCATGACACCATTCCCGGCAAACCAAAGCGATGTGCAGCAAAATTGTGAGATTATAATTGTTGGAAGAATTAATTTAGATGTCTTCACATATAATCGCATTCAATGGTAAACAATGGTTGATCTTTTCAAAGCATACCTTTTGGGGAATATTGCAAAATATTTCGAGTAGCGCTTAATTTTGAACAAATCATATTGCTGAACTAAAAATATTTGATTCATTTTGTATCCATAATCTTTTTGGCTAGTCAATTCAATTACCGTCTTATATTCTTTAACTCTTGTTCTAATTCCAATTTTATAATTTCTTCGAAAGGAGATAACACCCCATTCAATAAATCGACTTTTTCGTATGGATCATTGGTCAAATGGTAAAAGGCTTTATCACCATTGGCATTTTCAATGAGTTTGTAACTTCCATTGCTGATGGTCCAGCTGTCTAATGTTCCATCATTCATTTCCGAATACAGAAACTTTCGAATCTGTTTGGATTGTGTAAATAGCGATTTAAAGCTCTTGCTGTCATTATACTCGGGTATGTTAATTCCGGAAATTTCAGCAAGGGTTGCAAAAAGGTCGGTTCCACAAACCAAATTGGTGTCTGATCCGATACGGGATACTTCTGGCCCGGAAATAAACATTGGGACGTTAATTCCTCCCTGAAACAATGTATTTTTTTACAGTGGAGCTCGTATAAGGACTTTGAGCAACCTGATTAGGCGTTCCGTTGTCACCTATAAATATGATGATGGTATTATTTCTTTCATTCTCCGGAATGCTATCGAGTAATCTACCTATTTGATAGTCTATGGCCTCAATAGCTGCCAAATTATAAGGTATGGGGTCCATGCCTTGAGTAAATACCGGTAAATTTCCCTGAGTGTGCATTTCAGCAGGAGGTATATGGAAAGGTGCATGGGGTGCATTGTAAGCCAACCAAAGGAACCAGGGTTTTGATTGGGCATTTATCCATTGAATGGATAAATCGGTAAATACTTCTGTGGTATATTTGGTTTGCAAACTCACAGACCCATCTTCAGAAAATTGCCATTGATAATAGTCATCTGCCACACCTTTGATCAGACCAGCATAATAATCTATTCCAAATTGTTCGGGATTGAAATTCGCATTATTCTGGACAGATGCCATTTACCGATCAGGGCACTTGCATATTTTCCATTTGTCTGGTCCTTGATATATTTTTGAATTACGGTCTCATTTGTATTCAAAACATCTGAAACACTTTTCATTCCCGTTCTGTAACCATATTTACCTGTTATTATAGACGCCCTTGTTGGTGTACAAATGGGATTAACCCAAAAATTATGGAATGTCAATCCGCTATTTCTGATACGATCTATATGAGGGGTCGTTGGCTTTAGTGCACCTTCGCTATATCCTTTGATGGCGTCTTTACCTAAATCGTCAGCGATGATCAACAGAATATTTGGAGATTCATTACCCGGAGCAACGTTATCATCATTATTTGAACATGAAGTAGAGGTTACTATTGCCAGGCCGCAAATCCATAGGAACAGAAGAGAATGGAATGTATTCATAAGTTTGCAATTGGTCAGGGAGTACCATTATAACAAGCAATATTATATAGAAAATCGCAAGCCCAAAGGTAAATATTAACCAATTGACCATCCCAAATCACCTGGCTGAGTATGCCCAGGACACTCATATAAACCGGCCGATTTCGGCAACTCCCGGTTTTCGCCAAAAGGGCCATAAATACCAAAGCCATCCAACATATAACCCATAAATTCAGAATGACCACTTTGATGAGGGTGAATATGGTTTTGTTGGTCTTGAGCCGGATAATGATACCTATCCGGCGTTGTCGTAAGCTTTCTTAATCCATAGCAATACTTCTTTATCGATCTCTTTTATATCGGAAATATTCATTTTGTGGGAACACATGGAATTGGGTTTTTCGGCTAATAGTAATTTTGTGGGTTCCTGGCCTTTTAAGTTTATACCAATTTCAAAACGTGTTTTAGTCGCTGGATTGAGAATGGCAAACTGCTTTTTTCTCCGCAAACTCACATACGTATTTTTGGGAGCAATTTCAACATCGTTTCCAAAACTCAGAATTTCAGTTATTAATTTGTCGTAAATCGGTTTGAAGTGTTCTTTGCCTTTATATTGACTAATGATTAGATCATCGGTGTTTTCAGCAGAACCAGCATCTGTTGCTTTTGCTTTGTGTGCTACCAGATTGGCAAAGCCATGAGTAAATTCGTATTTTTCTTTTAGGAACTTGATGATATCGCCGTGTTTTTCAAAATTTTCTTTAGTTACAATTTCAATCCACTGTTCTAAAGTTTTACCTGTGTTTTTGTGCAGATTGTCAATCATTGTTTGCGTTGCTTTGTCCATAATATTTTAATTTTCCGAATATTTATCTTATTTGTCAAATTCTATTCCATAATTCCTGTTGTATTGGTTTTGGATTGACCATTATAAACGGCCGAGAGCAATAAGTGTTTTCAGCTTTGGTTTTCATTCAATTCCTTTCCAACCCTTCTTAAAACGACAAGTAATGGTCTTTTTGTATGTTCCATCATTTTTTTAAAAAGAGGAAATGATTCGTCCATATTTATGACTTCTAAAAATTCCAAGGTGAGGGAAATATCTATAAAGAGTTTCTCTGTTTTTAAAAGTGCAATGCATTTTTTATTAAATTCATTAAGTCCTTCCAATTCGATTATTCTTTCTTTTAATTTTCTTAATGTCATTTCTTCATCAAATGGGCTGTCCTGGTTTACCTGCCTTTTAAAACATTCAGTAATATCAAAATAGTAGTTTTCTATCTGGCTTATCTCTTCAGTTTCAGTTAATTGTTTTGTTTCAATTTTTATCTTGTCTATAATCTTATTGTTTTGAGTAAGTAACTCTTGTCCTAATTTTTTCCATTGGATCCGTCTCCCTATACCTAAACATTCAAGAATGATATGTTCGGTTCCGACATAATCATTAATCCCTTCTCTGTGAATGATGATAGCATTTTCTAAGGAGTTACCGAATCCACCTGAAATGGGAAGGGATATTCTGAAATCTTTTTTTAATAATTCTTGAAGCGTCATTATATAAGGTTGGTTTATTTTACATGACCGCAAAGAGAAATCTGTATTTATTCTTCCATTAAGAATTCAAAGGTACGCTGTATGTTTTATGATAACGCTGGCTGCGAATGGCGACTCCATAATTCTTAATAAACTAAAAGCAGCTCTTCCGGATATTTTGAAAACGATGTTTGCCATAGGCTTAAAATTCAATTCAGTTGTTTTGCGGATCCATCGGCTTGATTTAATTTATAAAACTGCTTATCACCTTGATCAGATCTTCGTGAAGCGGCAAGTCCGGTTTATTATATGTAGCGAAATTTTCAATTGCATTTGGCGAGCTCTTGCGCAATACATGATTCATCTCTGGTATCAATGCAAAATTTGATAAAGGCGATTCCTGGCTCAGCGCCTGAGCTCCTTCCACCGTGATTTGAAGATCCGATGATCCTTGAATGATCAATATAGGGCAGTTTAATTTTTTGATCTCCTTTCTGGGGTCGTAATTCATGAAGGAAATAAAGTAATCCTGAATTCTGGGATTGAACAAACTGTAAAGATATTGTGGAACACTATCCACTTTGACACCTTTTTTGAGACTATCGAGAATTGGAAAGGACGCATCTTTTACCATTTGCGGCTGATTGGCCAATTGACGCTTCACGGTGGTGTGAGCATCTTCCGACAAACCAGCCAATGAAATAAATCTGTTTACTTTATTTTCCTGAATGGCCAACATGCCGACCAGCGCACCCTGGCTGTGACCTATCACCGTAATGTCCTCAAATGTATTCCTGAGAAATTTGATCCAAAGAATGGCATCAGAAACATATTGTTCGAATCTCAGGCCTTCGGCTGATAAAGAATCGGAAATACTCTTGCCCACACCTCTTTTATCACAGCGCAAAACCGCATACCCTTGTTCTGCAAGCCCCTCTGCCAGTTTTTTCAGACCGTCATTATGGTAGGTTGGCCGTGTATTTCCATCCCGGTCTGTTTTTCCCGAACCTGAAATGATGAGTATGGCTTTATTGGTTGTTGACTCCGGAGTGAGCAGGGTGCCATACAAATCCACATTTATCGCGGACACCACAACCTCTTGTTGTGAAAAGCAGGAGCCTGTTGTTACAGCGAACAGAAACAAAATGCATAAACGCTTCATAAATTTTTTCTATGAAATGGGTTGAGGTTGATAAAAGTAATTATTAATAGTCATTTACCTATCGGAATAATACTTTCAAATATACTAAAATATGTTTATGGCAAGTATTAGGAGTGAAATCGGGCTTACAATTATTTAAAAACTGAGGCTTGGTTAGAGCGCCTGGATAAGCTTAAACTTTTTACTGACGATTTACATTCTAGTTGTATTTATTCAAAGCAATTTGGCAATAATATTAGTATTTTTTGCCAAGTATATAATTTTCAAATGAAACTGAAGTTACCTTTTAAAACTAATTTACAGGTTGAATTCAGTTATAGAGGAATTTTTAGCAACCAATCTTCAATTAATTCTGATATGCCAACTACCAATGTCTCATTGTCAAGATATTTTTTAAAGAATAATAAACTCGAATTGAAATTTAGTATGTATGATATATTTAACGGTGGTAAATTATATGAGTACGAAATTAATCCAACGAATTCATTTAGAATTGCCACTGAAAACAATTTACACCATGCAATTATAAATTTCAGCTAATTATTAAAATGAGATTTTAAAGAACCGAAGAATTAAAGTGTACATAAATTATTTATTTGTTGCATTATTAAATTTGTTTAAATAATATTCTATTGGCTTTAAACAAAATTTAAGTCTTAATTCATTTAATATTTTTTTGTTTTCCAGGTTGGCGCAAATATGCCAAATAGATTCATTTGATTAAGCTCAAGTCAAATGATGAATAGAAAATGGGTAGCCTTATTATTTTCGCAAACGTTTAAGTAAAGTCGTATTTAGATTGATATACTCTTCTTTTAATTCTTCTCCCGCTGATTGCGCTAGTTTCAAGGATTTTTCTGCAGCTTCAATTGCTTGATCTATATCTCCTGTCCGTTCCAAAATCAGTGCCTGGCGGTAGAGCATTCCCAGGTGGTTTGGATTTTCATTTATAGCGAGTTGCATCAATTCAGCGGCACGTTGAATATCGATATTATTTTCAAAATAGAACATGGCGGCTTTGAAATAGGGCTTTCGACCTTCAACCAATAAACTTTCTTCCAATTTGGGAACAACTGTTTTAAGCAGGTCAATGGTAATTTGTATGGGCACTCTTGTTTTTCCCAGTTTAAAGATATTTCGGCAGAATTCGAACTTATATTCTCAAAGTTTATGGTAAATGTCTCACAGTGTTTCTCCATTTTTTCTGGCCTTGCAAAAAATCGCAACGCATCATTTTCTATTTTGTAAGAATATGATCCCCATTGTGATTTGCTTTTTTGCAGAATGATCGTCCATTCCTGAACGTTTGGAATGGTGAATAACTCGTAAGTACCTGAATCCAGAGCTTGATTATTTAAGGATACCGGAGTTGAAAAATATAACTTAGTGCTTGCGTCGGATCCGGTGCGCCAAATTTTACCTAAAGGGACTAAACCTCCAAATATTTTTCGTCCTTTTGTATTGGGCCGGTTGTATTCTACTTTAACATGGGTAGATGCAACTTGTTGGTTGATGATCGCTCGCGAATTGGTAGATGGCAATTCAAACAAAGTCTGTGCAGACAAATATGGTGTAGTACAGACCACCGAAAGAAGCATGCAGAGGAAACAATTAAATATATATTTCATTATTAATATTGTTTGAAGTATTTTAATTTAGTTGAATTATTGAATTTGAAAGGAATGGTCGAATTCGAATGACATTATGTTCTCATGTTAATTCTTGGACATTATTACGATTATTATTTTAATTCAGTTAATTCCTTAAAGGCAGGTGGTTCAGTTGGGACCAATTCAATATTTCCTGTTTCCAGGTAGATAGATAATCTGTCTGCTAAAATTTTGCAACCTTCATTAAAGGTGTGGATGTTTTCTATGGTGGCCCTGAAAGGTTTTACATAGTCACCAATGAATTTGCCATCTGCCAGCCATATCAATTTGTAAAGAAAACAATCATTTTCTTTCGTCAATTCCGCAATACAGGTTGCTTCGTCGTTCGCAATAACTCTTTGGCTTTTTCCGACAAAAAAATTTCTGTAGTCCTCCAGATCATAGAAAAAGGTGTCAATGAGATTGTATTTGTTCATTTGCACTCAGTATTAGTTATTTTTATGTAGCAATAAAATTACGAAAAATTCAAGTACTTTTTTAGACAAGTTCAACTTGAAGTCCTGGACAGACTGTTTAAAAACGACAGCGTTAAACCCAAAGTTAAGAATTCATTTCTTAATCGGGGAAGGCAGATTCCTTAAAATTGTTATGCAAGAAAGGCCATCAATGTTTCATTTCAAATTGCAGATTGCCGGATGTGGAGGCGGCCATGTTAATTGAGTATGAGGCATTTTTCACTGGCAGAGAGGAGCCTCATTTATTAGACATAAATGGCAATTCGGGTTATTTATGATTCGTTATGCCGCCTTCCTGATAATTCACTTTCTGAAGCAATTTGAGTTCGTCAAATATTTTAGAAACAATTTCTGTCCTGGCGTTGTCAAAACTAATTGCACGATTCACATCATTTAAAAACGGGCTTTCTATTTGGATACAATTAGTAAAATAATAAACATGGTCTTTTTTTTCTATATAGCCAATATACCAACCAAGGTCTTTGTTGCCATGTCCGCCCCAACCAGTTTTACCTCTTATAACGTAATCTAATGTATCTTTTGTAATCATTATGTTTTTAACAATATCAACCGAACGTCTGGAAAAAGGAAGTTGATTATCATGTAGCCGTTTCAGAAAGTTAATTTGTTGTTTCGGAGAAATAGACAGTCCACCGGTTAACCAAAACTGGTCAATGCCACCAGAGGTGTCTGCATTGCCATAGTTAACTTTGTCAAGCCAGTATTTTATCTTTTCTCTACCAACACGTCTTGCAAGCTCTTGATAATACCAAACGGTAGAATTCGCGAATGCTGTCTTCAGGTCGTGGTCTTTATCCCAGACTGGATTTCTTACTACACTATCCCATTGAATCACAAAGTGCTCGTCTTTTATGACTCCAGTCTCCAGTCCGATAAGTGAATTACAAATTTTAAATGTTGAAGCAGGTGAAAAAACCTGTTCGTATTGGCCTTGGTTGTAAAAAACATACTGGTCTGCTTGCGGGTCGTAAAGCACAAAAGAACCTTCAACATGGAACTGGTCATAATACTTTTTAAAGTCATTGCGAATTTCAGACTTCTGTTTGTGCTTACAGTTAGTATGTCCGAAGACGGATAAAGTCAATAGGAATAGGGTCTGTTTTACTATCGTCATATTGTTGCTGTTAAGCTCTAGGGCATGCTATTGTGTTAGTATTTTATTATGTCCGGCCTGGTGCCGCTGCTGATTTGGAAAACTAGTGATGAAGATGACAGTAATAGCATATAGAATTCGGTCGACTGGATATTGGTTGATAGTGGTATGAAGTTGAAAATAAGTGGGTCTGCCTGGGTAGCAGCAAATTTCTTGTGACTACTTAGAATAAATATAAAACTTGTGTTATCTAAGACAAACTTATATGCAGCGGCAGTTGTGGGCTATTTCCTTTCTATGATTTATCTTCATTCTTTTTATGATCAACCATATACCAACCTACCAGTACAATGACTGCAAATAATCCCGCAAAAATTGCTATCTTCATATGGTTTTTTATTTATTGTTCAATTAATATGTTTGCGTTTTTCAAATATACTTGTTTAATGCCCAAATTTTATATTTTTTATAGAATAATTCTTTAATTTTCTCATTTCCAAATTTTACCATCCATATCCAGCCAAGGTCCATAAGGCTCATTCTTTTTCGGGTCAGAGCCAAATCGAATTACATTCCCATCAATATCTTCAACTTGCATTTCCATAGCCCAGAAAAAATTTGTGGGCTCTTGACGAATAAATGCCCCGCTCCGCTTATACTCCTGAAAAAGTTGTTCTGTATCACCGACGCCAATATATATCCAGGCTTTTCCTTGTCCTTGATCGCCTTCGCAAAGCAAAATATTTGCTTTACCTCTGGTTACTGAAGCAAAATTATTTTTATGTACCCAATCTACTGAAAAACCTAATTTATATTGATAATAATCAAGACTGTTTTCAAGCTTAGTTACCCGCAAAATAGGGGATGCAGTATGAAAATTCATATTCATTTTGTCAAATACTGATTTGGAACATTTCTTAAAGGACAGGTGGTTTTATAAAGTTTTTGCATTAATTTTTAAACATTTTCACTTATGTCTTTTTCGCTTCTATGCATCTGTGGGAAGAGCCCCATCATGGAATAGCTGATTGGATTTACCGAAGGGAACAGCGTTTCCCAGCCATACCCTTTGCCCCAAATAATTCCTTGAAAAGTTATATCCAATTTGGTCGATTTTGGAAGCAAAAAGTCAAGCATTGGTTTTGAATAATTGTTGTTTTGATTTACTGTATGAAAAATTAGAGTTTGCCCGCCAAAACCAAATTCGTCAATTCCTGCTTTTGCATTAATATCTTAATTTTCATCAATCAATACCTGCGAACAGAATAGATGATTGGATTCTGCACAAATGGATAATAATGTAACATCCTCCAATGGAGTAAATGCACTTTTAATGGTATATCTTTTCGAAGCAACATCAGGATTGTTGGAAATAATTTGTTTTAGTGTAATGCTATCGTTTAATAAAACTGCATGCAAGGGCAAGTTTTCAAACACTAACCCAAATTCAACAAAGACTTTTACACATTCTATAAAGTTTTCACTTCGCAAATTACCGGTAATAAACTCTTCAAATAAAGTTCTTCCATGAACAATCTGATTGTGACTAAGCCCATTTTTAAAGCATTCTCGAATTCCATTTACAGAATGTAACTCTAATGCCCTAATAATCTTTATATTATCATCCATTTAAGATACTAGGTAGTTTCCGGTTCAGTCGTATTGACCAGATAAATAATCAAAACGGGTAGAATATAAAAATACCATGCCATACCAAATTTTAGCAGAAAGCTAAACACGAGAAGTAAAAGAATGTAAATTAAAAAACTATATTTCCTAAGAATACTTTTGAAAGAATGTTGTGTCATTTTGAATTCAGATTCATATTGATTTTTCGAACTTATTTTATATTGACTGATAAAGTTCGAATAGTCCACTTCTAACACAGTCAATATGGCTTGCAAAGTGTAGCTTCGAGGAATTACTTCCCCTGCTTCAATCCTTTGCAAAGTCCTTACATTGATATTGCATTTAGCGACTAAGTCTTCCTGAGTCAACCCTTTTGCTTTTCTTAACTCAGCTAAATTTAAACCTAAAACTTGATGTTTCATATTTTATAATATAATTTTAGCAAAATTACTCTGAGGGAACTATTATTTCAAAGAGATTTTACGATCATTTACCTGACATTTACCCGACTTTTAGAAATTATAGGCTTATAGCCGTTTATATCAGGCAGTTTCTGGTTTTATGTACGATTGGTTTTTCATGACTAACTGTGGCATTCATTCAGAGGAAAATAACAAAGAGAGACAACTATGAACTTAACAAGCAGTTGAAACATCATTTAATTCCAGCTCATGTTCATTTAAATAATTTATATCGTGTTGAATTGAATAAGCTATTTTACTTTTTGAGTTAAATTTACAGTAATCAGTATCAAATCTATTATTTAATAGTTTTTTTTAACTAAACCTCTGGTCTCATTTTTGGGGGGCATTACAGCAACAAATAGCAAGGATTATTAATTAATTAACTTGTAAACTTTATTAGGAAGATACATTTTCTCTTCAGCTGAGTGAAAGAACACGCTCATCACGTCTTCTAAAACGTGTATTTCCTTATACTGTACTTTTGTGGTGGACATGGATTGAGCATTGGCGCTTGGTGACGCGGCGCAATACGCGCATGCGAGGGCTAAAAGGACTGGTAATTTTAAATTTAATTGAATGATTTCTGAACTGTGATTTTTTAAGATTGCTTTGATGTTCACGAAAATCATAAAAGCTCAAAAAAATCAAAATTCAAGCGAATTTTTACGGTTTCTGAAAACGAACGTCTCGGATAAAATCATCGTCTGTCAGCGTTTTCAAAAACGCAATGATTTGAGATTTTTCCAATTCGGTCAAGGCGATGCCGAGTTGACCGTTTTGCTTCAAAATCGGGTCGAGTGTAGGCGAATCTTTCACCCCAGAATTGTAATGGTCGAGCACCGACTGGAGGGTATTGAATTTGCCGTTATGCATGTACGGCGGTGTTTTTTCCACGTTTCGGAGCGATGGCACGTTAAATTTGCCAATGTCTTCGGGGAAAGTGCTGACTAGGTTTCTTCCAGCATCGTTAGAAAAATCGTCCAAAATGCCATTATTTCTGAAACTTTGGTCGGTAAAAAGGTCGGTCGCATGGCAGGTCGAGCATTTTCTTTTAAAAATATTTAGTCCGGCGATTTCGTCTGATGAAAGTGTGCCGCCCGATTCGCCGCGTACGAATTTGTCGTAGCGACTGTTCGCACTGACCAGCATGACCATGAACTGCGAAAGGGCTTTGAGCATCGTTGCACCCGTCACGGTGTCTTGGCCTCGGAAGGCTTTTCGAAAGAGTGTAGGATACTCGGCATGACGGTTGAGTTTCCTGATGACGTTGGCGGGCTTTTCATCCATTTCGACAGGGTTTTGGATTGCATTGAGCGGTACGAGGTCGAGCAACGACACGCCACCGTCCCAGAAAAATGACGTTTTCCAAGCCATATTTTGCACGGGTTGGGCATTTCTATTGCCAAACAGTCCGTCAATACCGTGACTCGTGACGTGATCAACGTGACTGAAAGCCGAAAAACTGATGTGGCAATCTGCGCAGGAAATTGTGCTGTCGCGGCTGAAAATGGGATCGTAAAATAACAGCCTGCCAAGTTCAAAACCTTCCTGCGTGAGTTCGTTTTTGAAAAATCGTAGGTTGGCGCGGGCATGTTTGCCGGGCTGGAAAATTTGATGACCTCTGTGGTAACGGGGTCGTCTTTTTCGCATGATGTTGCGGTGTACAGCAGTGTTGCGAGCAGGATAAATTTACTTATTTTTTCCATTTTCAATTATTTATGTAAGTCTAAACTATGATTTTGATGATGTTTTACTTGGATTGAACATCATCAAAATCATAGTTCAGTTGATCTATTACTCGTGGTTATGAACATGGTCAAGTTTGAACATGTCCGCGTAGTTATCAGCAATAAATTTTGAAAACGCCCCAGCGTGTGAGGTCGGATTAACCGCCACGCTTATGTTGGTCGGCGAGGTGAACATCTCCAAAATATCCACATAAACATGGAATATAGGAGCCTCGATGTTACGGCGTACTTTGGCAGCCTCGTTGTGGCTGTGGATTTCGACGTTTTTGAGGTTGTTCAATGTCGGCTTGTCCTTCCCACCGAAAAGTCCCGTGTGGTATTGGATTGTGTTTTCGCGCGTCATAGTGTCAAACGGTGCCTGCGGCGAAGTGCCTTCAATTTTCACGAAAATGTAACCACTGTTCCAAGCCCAGTACATTCCCGCAGCCCCGGCAGCGGGGTCTAGTACACCCGTGCGCTGCGATACGTCAGAAACACTTTTCGCGCTGTCCACGCCGATGGTGAAGCGAACTTCCTCGTAATCACCCGCCGGAACGCCGTTGATGGTGATTTCGCGGGTTTCGGCATCGTCGTGTTTGCAGAGGAAATAACAGGAATCTTTCGGCACAACGTATTCGGTTCCGTCGGTTTTGACAAAGATAAAATTCGAAACGTAGTAGTTGAATGTGCTGAATTTGAGCGTTTCCCCGGCAGCGTTTTTGTAATCGTTGCCGAAAACGAGAGGGGCATTGCCAGCGCGGTTGTCAAATTCGAGCGTGACTGAACCGGTACCGCTTAAATCTTCATCGTCCTTATTGCAATTGGTAAAAACCAATGCGATGCTAATGAGGGCAAAAAGCCCATAAATGAGTTTTTCATTTTTGAAAATTTTAAAAATTATTTAAATTAAAAAATTGATTATGAATTAGTTATAATAGGTTTGGACAATTTTTAGAGTCCTATTTTTCATCATTGCCAAGCTGTCAATCAAGGTCGTAACTCCAGGATCGTAAATCGCTTTCATCGTCTATACCAACATAAAGCCGCTATTTCGGAGCGGCAGTCAGAAAGGCAGAAGGCGTATTCCGTGTGGAACATCACCCCAGAGCGTATTTTTCGCCCCAGTTATCTTTCAAATACGCCAGCTCCATATCCATATCGTCTTTCACGCATGTCGAAGTCCATTATTTTCCGTCGTCCGTGAATCGTTCGCTGGCAGGGATGGCTCATTACTTTTCCAAGAAATCCTCAACTTCGTAACAATTCGTTGGAGGCAACACTCATTTGATTCCCGCTGATGTTTTGCGCAAATGCTGTTTTGTCGACAAATACAGTTTTACCATGAAGAATATCCTGAATTCTATTTCTTGTAACGATTTGAAAGTACAAAGTGGGATGGATGTACCAGATCACCCTTTGTAAGATTGCAAAGCAATGAAAATCAGGCCATTATTAGTCTAAACTAAAGAATTCATTACAAGTCTGGGTGGTCGAAAAATACCATTGACAAATTCGGATGTGAAAGGTGTTTGATTGGCAAAGTTTGGTTTTCGCTTGTGTGCCCAGCGTTTAGGACTTTGAAACAACCAACTGAAATTGTCACTGCAGTATAAGACCTGCTGTTGTTCCTTCAGTTTGTAGGGTATTTGTTTTCTCTCAGTTTCTTCTTCTTCCTCCTTTATTCTTTGCATCAAGATGCACTTCCCTTTGCATTTCTTTTTAGGGTTGTCACGGTTGATGCAAAGGACTTTAGCAATGTAGTCTTGATTGATTTTGAAGGAAAATAATATCCATACCTTGCTAAAAGATTGTAGCATGATTAATAAAGCAAGGAGTATATATATTATATTTTTCAAATATTCTTCTATTCAACGCAAAAATACCTTATCTCTTTATATTATTTTCATACTTTTTGTTTTATTTTGAATGCAGAAAACGCTTTGCAGATTTGCGATGATCTGGTTTATTTCAATAAATGTTCATGCGGAGTCCCGATAATTGTGGAGATAAATTTTCAGCTCATTCATAACTAGCTTAGGAGCAAGAAATTTCACCTTTTGCTAATATGATGTTAGCATTAGTAAATCAATCCACAACCATCTTTCAATTTATTACAAAAATTGTCTAAATATCCACGCCAATTGGTGAATGGGAAGGCTAATTGATTTTGACTGTTTTGAGAGAGAATATGTAAAAAGAATGTGTTAAAATTTAGATACAGATACATTTTTTGGGCATTTACAATCGCGCCTTACTTCTTAGTTATTGATCATGCTCTCCTCCTCCAAATATGCAAAGCACCAGAATTTCATGGCTTGCCTTATGTGTGTTGCCACGAGCATCGGTAATGGTCAGCGTAATGGTGTAGTATCCGTGCTTCTCGTATTTGTAATTTGGATAAGCTTTTATTGAAGTATCGCCGTTGCCGAAATCCCAATGGTAGGAAACAGCATTAACAGAGTTATTGGTCAGCAATAAGACATCTTTTTCATCAACCTCGTTGTTTACATTGTTAATCGTGAAATCTGCTTTTGCTCTGTTTAATGTGTTGATATCTTGATTGTCTGCTTTATCGCTTTTAGGCACATAGGACGACTCTTGATTTGCAGGAATAAAATCATCTTCCAGCTCCTGTTTGTTGCAGGTAGTAAAGATGGTAAAAGAAATCAAGGCGGAGTAAAGGAAAATTTCTTTCATATCTATGGAAAATTTAATTGAGCTATAAATTTAAGGCTTTGCTGAGATATTACAAAATATTTGCCATGTTTTTATAAAAAGTTAATGACCTTATCAACCATTTTAATATAGTTTTTAACTCGGGTTTTATGCTCTTTTTAGCGCCCAACGTCATAATAAATGACGAGGCCTACCTTTTGAAGACCAGGATCGTTTTATGCAGTGTTAGTGGTGTTTTTTAATCTTTCTTTATGCTAATCCATACGATGAGTAAAAGAGCAACAATGGCCGTTAAAGTCCTAATTTCATGATAGGTCCACCACTTATCCCTTAATTCCATCCAGTTGGTTGGTGCAACATTCATATCCCACGTCATGATAATGCTATTTATTGGTTGATTTCCAAATTTGGTTGTAAGACCACTTATGAGTAAAAAGAAAGTTGCTATCAAAAGAATTGCAAAAGTTCTTTTTTCCTTTTTGTGTGTGATGGCAGAAGTTAAAGTTAATAGAATAGCAATCAGTCCGAGAATTGGCATAAGCGTATTTAAGTCGTTGATTGCACTTTGCTGTTGCTCAATAAATGTTGGAGCCGATAAATCTTTTGGATTATAGCCAAGCCATATTCCAAAGATGGTACCTGCTACTAACGCTACCATAACAACGGTGATAAATCGAATAATAGAATTTGTCATTTTGTTTAACATGTTCGGATTTCATTTGTTACTTAAAATTTATCCGATTGTGATTTGGTAATATTACTTTTAACATTTTGTAAATAGACCTAAGCTGTTTTCCGAAGCTTCCAGCGTTTATACCCGGAAAAGCATACTTAAAGATAAATGTTTACTAGCAAAGTGCAAAATAGAAGCGCTCTCCGGTGCTCTTTAATTCAGCAACAAGCGATGACCGGGTCCACCCGCTTACATTTATTTTCTGGTGGCAATTGCTTTTCGTTCCTTCGTCAGGGTGCAAATTTTTCAAATGATGTCCCATTAAATTTAAATGCTCCATTTTCGTGTGTTCCAAGCCATAGGTCCCCATTGTTGTCTTTGTAAATACTGAATAAGGTAATGTCTAATGAATTCTGCTGAACTGCAAAGTGAGTAACTTTCGTCCCATCATATTTCCAAACACCGTTGCGATAGGTTACAAACCACAAATTATTATTATTGTCCATTACTGTTGAAAGATACTCATCCAAATCGCTATCTTTTTCCCGTCTAAACCGCCGATGCTTTTATGTCTTGTGTAAAATTTATTGCTTTTTAATGTAGCGTTGTCATCGACAGTATAACGATATTCGGTATTGAACCAAAAATCGCCATTTTTATCTTCCGTAATTGAGCGTACTCCGTTTGCGCCTTCGTTCCGAAATTCAGTCACATCCTCTTCTGTAATCCAGTCAAATGATTTTCCATTGTAACGACACACGCCAACCGGGTTCGTTCCAAACCAAATGTTTCCTTTCCGGTCTTTGTAAATGCTATAGACATCAAAGGGATTGGATAAATTTGGTGGATTGGGAAACTGTAATTCAAATAAAGTAGTGCCATCATAGCGATATACTTTCCGCGTATTTCCATATGAATATTTAAACCACATGTCTGTGGATTCAAGTTTCCAGTTTTCACCGGGAATTGCCTTCAAAGTTGTGAATGTCTTTCCGTTGAACTTTGATATTTCAGACCTTGCGTTTGCACTGGCAAAATAGATGTTACCCTGTTTATCTTCTTTTATTTCATCAATTCTGTTGTTTAACAAACCGTGTTTAGTTGTGTAATTCACCAGCGTCTGCCCGTCGTATTTATACATTCCTTTTTCCCAACTCCCGAACCAATAATTATTCTTTTGGTCCTGATAAATGACCATGATGCTGCTTCCAAGTTCTTTTACGGTGTCGCCTTTTGCAAATGAATCACTTAATGGGTCTGCCGTATTTTTTTGATGAGAGATTTGCCCATAACACGAGCTCAATAAAGTTAAAATGCCTGGAAATAAAAATGTGTTTAATTTCATTGTTGTTGGTTTGATATATACATGGTCTTCAAAGAGCCACCGCTAAAGATTTGGGACTTGGCTACAGTGGCGATTTTCACTACAAATGTGAGTGCGGAGAACCAAACATTGATTAAATAAAAATGTTTCTGTGGAACACTGAACAACAACTTTTGCCTAACCCGTGTTAGCGGTTCGTACTTCTACGTTTTTCAGCGGGGCTGTCATTTCTGTTCAAGTTGCATTTTCAGTCCGAGGAGGTCAACTTCGTTCCATGATTTTGCGAATCGTCCGTTCTCCACTTTATGTATTACAATTCCTGTGACGTTAACTTTTTTTCCTGTCGCAGGAATACCCATTAAAAAACCTTTGTGTGTAGCTGTTGCCTCAAAGCGAAATGTCACATAATCGGTGTCAGCAATGAGGTGAGTGATGTTGAACTGAATGTCAGGGAAAGCGTTACGGTATTGTTCTACAAAATACATAGCTCCTTCAATTCCTTTTGGTTGGTCAGGAAAAGTCGGGTTGCCGTCTACCCAGTCCTGAGCAAAAACCTGGTCAACCACTTCCTTATTCCTGTTGTTATTCCACCCGTCCAAAATCCAAAGTCGGACGAGTTGTTTGTTTGCCTCAATTTTTTGGTTTACGCTATCCATATGGGTGTCGCTTGTTATGGTTTGCTTTGATTTGTCTGAATTGTTACAAGCGGTCTGAAGAAAGCAACTTACAATTAGAGTTGTCGCAAAAAAAAATGAGTTGTCTTTTCATTTTTATCAATGTTTTTATTGAAGCACTGTCGTCATAGCATGACCGCTCAGGGTTGCAGAATAGCGATGTAGCGGCATCGAAGCCTGCAATCTGACAACCTGCGACAAATTTAGTTGGGAGATGGCACTTTCCCAAACCGAAAACCAGCCAAATTGCTTAACCTGCAGTTATGGGTTCGTTCTACTATCCTTTCGCAGTCCATATGCCCAAAGTTTGCACAACTATTTATACATGGTTATTATTTTTTTTCTAAACATCATTGCAAGCATCAACATGGCCAGGGGTGCTGTAATAGCCCAAGGGAAACCGAGTATAAGAAGCTTTTCCGAAAATTCCGGGTAGAAATATACAAGGGCAATCAAGGGTGTAACAAGCGAATTTGCCCAGAAAGAAATCCTAAGCCATTTTGAAAAACCCTCTTTCTCAAAGACCGGAATTGCTACAAAAGTTGCCAACTAAGTCTTTTGCAAAACTTGTTGAATCCATTCCTATGGGATCAAAGATGAATTTATTAAACAATGTCTCACCTCTTAGTTTTATAACGCGTTCAGCAAGTATACCAAGTAGTTGTACAGATTCATTGGAATAGGAAAACCTTACATCCGGAAAGGTGTCCGGTATTAAATTCAATGCTAACCTATTCATGTCTGGTTGAGAAAGTATTCCTTTGGCACTTGGTCATTTAAATCCACCTGTCATTGTCAATAAGTATTTGACTTTAATTTGATGAGGACATCCAATTTCCCATTCTGGCAAATAGCTGCAAACAAAATAATCTTCACTATTTAAATAACCCTTGTCAAACAGAATCCCAATTAAGTTACCTGACCAGGATTTTACCATGGAGGCAGTTCCCATAAATGGTGTATTACAGTTAGACAAAGTTGAATCTATCGAAATATTTTAATAGTCTGTCCTGCACCAATGTGATATAATTTCACCCTCAATACTGAGCAGAATTTCATCAGCTTTTGATTCATGGCAATACCTTATCAGTTTGTTTAAGTTCTCTTTATTAACTTCCTGGGTAAATAAAGAAGCTTGCTGCATTAAAAATAAAAGTATAAGGTTCTTCCACATGTTGAAGGGTTTGATAATTTCCGCTTGATTCTTGGAGATTTTCTAGGTGTACGCATTTTGCCACGATTCTTAATGCTCAAAACTGAACTGGCTACCAGCACAAAACCGTTTGTAAGGTGCGAAACCACGTCTATTTCCAATTTGCTGATGTGCTGCTTTTCAGATTCTAATCAATCTTATTAGTATCCATTATAACGTACAGGAATCAGTTTTGTCTTTTTAAAGTTCTAATTGGATCAACTACACTTTATACTGCTTACCATTATCATTATACCTGATGGTATATATATCCTTTCTTCGATCATTCCACGGTTGAACGCTGCCATAATGCCGATTTCTTATCAATAGATTTAAATCTAAATCCTGGAAAATAAGTGTTTCCGAATTCAGGGGTGCTTCTGTTGCAATTCCTTCTCTGCTGAACTCAACATCAGAAGGAGTGAATACAGCGGATTGTGCAAAATGAATGTCTAAATTTTCTACTTGAGGTAAATTACCCACACAGCCTGCAATAACAACGTATACTTGATTTTCAATAGCACGGGCTTGGGAGCAATATCTTACTCTTAAATAACCACGCCTTTCATCTGTATTAAAGGGAACAAAAATAATTTGAGCTCCTTTGCTTACGGCTATTCTTGCTACTTCCGGAAATTCAACATCATAGCAAATGTTTATACATATTTTTCCAATATCCGTATCAAATACTTCAACATCTCTTCCCGGTTTTACTCCCCACCATTTTTTTTCATGTGGGGTAATGTGTAATTTGTATTGCTTTCCGATTTTCCCATTTCGCTGAAATAAATAGGAAACATTGTACAAATCATCATTTTCAATAAGAAAATGGGATCCAGCAATAATATTAATATTATATTTAATAGCTAATTTAGAAAATAGATCTTCATATTGTGTTGTGAACTGATCTAATTGTCTGATTGCAGTACCAGGAGATTTATTTGGAAGAAATGATAACAATTGCATTGTAATCATTTCAGGGAAAAGCACAATGTCACACCTGTAGTCAGACGCTATATCCACAAAGTATTCACAGTCGCGGGCAAATTCATCAAAATTATTTATTACTCGCATCTGATACTGCACAGCACAAGCCCGCACATATCGACTGCTTTTTTTCTTGTTAGGATCTGCCTTATAACTTAAGTTAATCCACTCCAAAAATGTCGCATAACCGCAAGATTCTTTATCATTAGGATAATAATTGGGTAAAAGACTTTTTAAAGCAAAACCATTTGCAATTTGAGCAGTAAGTACGTTATCATATATTTTCCGATCGATAACTTTCTCAACATATTTTTCAGCTGATAATTTATCGGAGTATTTATGGTAATTTGGTATCCGTCCGCCTATAGCAATGCGTTTCAGATTTTTCTCTTTAACTAGTTTTTGTCTCGCCTCGTACAATCTTCTGGATAATTTCATCCCTCTAAATTCAGGAAGAACCATTATTTCAATTCCATATAATGTCTCTCCAAGTGGATCATGATTGGTAATCATGCCATGATCCGTCAATTCATTCCAGGATTGTGTTTCAGAATAGTTATCGAAATTTAAAATCAAACTGCTTGAGGAGGCGACTAATTGTCCGTTGCACTCAATTCCAATCTGACCTTCTTCAAAAATACGGATCAAACTTGTGTACTGTTCTATGCTCCAAGGCTTCATACCCGGAAAGCATTTTAGCTGGATATGAATCACTGCATCAAAATCATCCAACTTTAACTTTCTTACTTTAATTTTTTTATCATAGCTCAATGTAGTTTTTTATAACAACAAAATAGAAACAAATAAATATATTAGAGGCATTTTAGATAATAAAGGCTATATTTTTATTTTTCGCAGAAAAAACAAACTAGACAAAGACACAACAGACATTATTAAAAAAGCACTGCTATAATTAAATGAAACAACAAGAATACCTGTAAGCCATACGACCCATGATTCACATGCATTGGTCGCAGCCATGAATAGGCTGAATTCGGTCGCTCCCAGTTTTGGATTTGTTACATCCATAAACAGTGCATACGAGGAAGTTGTAAACATCCCTATGAAGAAATACATCCACGCAAACAAAGCCAGTAATGAAATGTGAGATGCGCTTGGATAAAAAAGCCAGTAAATGAAATACATATTATAGTGAATACAAAGCCACAAAGGAAAACGATTACAGATTTTTTTCTGCTCATTTTATCTGACAAAAATCCGCCTGCTACTCCACCGATCAGCATTGCAACTACAACGGGGATACTAAAGAAAAATCCTATGATTTCGGAATCAACTTGTTTATCAGTAAAATAAACACCACTCATCCCTCCAACAGACTCAAAGGCTGCAGCAGCAGTTAAAGCAAAGGCAATAACATACCATGTTTGTTTTTATAATAAGTTTCTTTAATATTATTTTTAAAATTAGTAAAACGGTCCTTTTGAATTCGTGAAATGTTTGGTTCTTTTATAAATAAGAGCAATAGCGTGACTACTAAAATGCAAGCAATCATTAATGAAATTGTGAATGGCAAGCCAAATTGGGGAATAAACATGAGTGCGACACCACCGAAAATACTTCTACCCAAAAGCATTCCCCCTTGCATAAACCCATTAAGTATTCCCTTTTCTTGTTTGGCTATTACATTAATTACTAAAGCATCAACAGCTACGTCCTGGGTTGCAGCAAATATTGAATTTAGTAAAAGTAAAACCCCCCAACAACACATTTCCAGTGATCGGAATAAATATGAGTGGAAATAGGCTGAGGCACATGAACAGCTGTGACCAAGCGATCCATTTCGTAAATCCTGAATGTGATGAGCGGAACATATCTACTAGAGGTGCCCACAAAAATTTAAGTACCCATGGAAGAGTAAGGATGGCAGTGAAACTTGCAATTGTATTTACTTCAACTCCGGCCTGACGTAGAATTGTTGGCATGGCCCACCAAATAAATCCGATGGGGGCACCTTCTGCAAAATAAAAGGCAAAAGCTATAAATCCCCGACCTGCTTTATATTCTAATAGATTCATGTTGAAATGTGCTTAAAATATCTTTTTGAAACTTGCTGCTAACGTTTACGGCCTTTGCGTTCGGGCGGATTTCGGATCATGAAACTGTCAATCTACACTAAAATTAAATAGAAGCACCAAGCTCCAAGTTTGCTCCATCATCCCGCCTGACGCAAAGCCCGTATTGGCGTTAGTTATTGTTTTGTTCAGATAATTCTTTCAGTTTTTATTCATTTCTTCAAATCCTTCTTTTGTGTTGTTGTCAAGTTGTTTTTGAATAAGGGGACAAGTATTCCTCTAAATATTTCACTTTGTCTAAAAGTAGTTGTTCCGTTTCCGTTGTCTATAATTTCAAATTTATTTTCTCCGTCAAAAATTCTGCAAAAACAAATGCCCAAGCCAAGATAATTCTTTGTTGGTTTTAAATGTTAGTATTTAGTTTAAAAGTCATTCCTTTTGCTCCTGAAGGTTCTATTCTCACTGTTATCACCTTACCAACATTTACATCTCCTTTTATGGATTTTATAAATGGATTCCAATTGGGATAATTCTCAAAGTCGGTAAGAATTGTCCAAACTTTTTCAGGCGTTGTATTTATTAAAATTTCAGTTTTAATTTCTTTTACCATTACTGTTGAGTTTAATAATGTGATTAAAATAATCGTTGTTAAATAATTTAGGGCACTTCTAAAAATCCCTGATAATTTGTTGTGTTCATTTTTTAATTCCTCTCCGCCTTGCAGGATACGCAGTAAACGCTGAGTTTAAAAATTCACACGACTCGTCTGAGGGGGTTTTTATAAGTCCCTTCTATTTAGCTTCATTTAAGTTTCCGCGGCAGAGGTTAAACAGAACAAGTATTTTGCTCTTCACCAAAATCAGGAAATCTTAAAAGTTTTATTTTATAATTCTTCTTAATGTTTCGAAGATCATTCCTGGCATTGAGGCAATGAATTGTAAAGGTACTTGATTTAAAAGTTCTATGTTATTTTAAAAAGAAATTATATATTTCTTCGGCTGGTATATACATAAATAACTAAAAATTCTGTCTTATACAATTGTAAAGCAACGCGCAAGAAACATTTTTCAAGGCATCGGTGTAAACAAGCCCAAAGTAAGATATTATCCCAATCTCTGCATTTGAATTGAAAGTATACAAAATATTGTTGATTATCAATGTATAATTTCCAATATATTGCAATAAAAAGGTGATTTCCAAAACACTATACAAAGCTTTAAGCTAAGAAACTGGATTCCATTGCATGAATTGGGACAATGCATAATGATTATGCCTTACCCTTCAGCCCTTACGCCTTACGCCTTTAAGCTAAGAAACTGGATTCCATTGCATGAATAGGGATTATATATTGTTCAAGTTCAGTCATATTTCGTCGGGTTTCGCAACATTACAGTTGTCGTTTTGCGATTTGGCAAAGACATTGCTTTGGAAAACGTAAGCCCGGTATTTGCACAAATGCCCAATAGAATTACAAATGCTGAACCTACAACTTTCAGCCCCGCTATGGCCATTGCGATGTTGTAGCATGTTTATTTCAAATATCCTATCCAATTGCCCTTGTTATCCAACTTCCATTCTGTTGGTAAGTGTTTTATTTGTATTAATTTTATATGATCTGAGTTATATACCACTTCTGCATCTGCGGGTTCTTCAATGTTACTCAGCATATAATTGTATTTTTGCGATTATCGACGTTTGTAATACTTTGTATTTTCATAGCGCGCTCTGTAGGTTCAGACTGAAAACAGGTCTATTGAGATAAATCACTTGAATTGAACGAAGTAATCAAGCGGTTTGATTTTAAAACCAATTTGCAATGTGCTCTGACATTACTTGTTAGATTAAATCTTTTCGTTGAAATCAATATTTTCTTTCATATTCTAGCAAATCGAGGTAGCTGCCTCTTTGTTTTGTTGTGCATAAATAAGCTTGTAACATCTCTTTGCCGTACAAAAGAGTACCAAATGCCGCCAAACTCACTAATGCTCTTTTCCATATTTTTAGTTCAATCACATTTTAGAATAGTGTAAACAACAATAAATATGAGTGGAAGTGTCAAATAGATAACGAACCTGGCCATTAACAGGGGTTCGTAGATTGTAGTAACAATAAATGAAAAATATTATATTTCCAAGCCAAAAGGTACTATTACTTAAACTAAATTGCTTTCTGTTTTTTAAAATTCAGTAAGAACAATATTGTACAACCTAATGGAAGCAG